>NZ_RZOJ01000069.1:0-21137 GCF_003998845.1 Mesorhizobium sp. M4A.F.Ca.ET.022.05.2.1
TCGGCGCCATCCTGCTCACCGCCTCGCGCGCCATCGGCGAGACGATGATCGTGGTGCTCGCGGCCGGTGTCGCCGCCAATCTCACTGCCAATCCGTTCGAGGCGATGACGACCATCACCGTCAAGATCGTCAACCAGCTGACCGGCGACCTCGAATTCAATTCGCCGCAGACGCTGGTCGCCTTCGCGCTCGGCATCACGCTGTTCGCGCTGACGCTGGTGATGAACATCGTGGCCCTCTACATCGTGCGCAAATACCGGGAGCAGTACGAATGACCGATATCCCGCTGGATACGATGGTCCGCACCGCGGCCCCCGCGCGCCGCGACATCGGCCTCAAGGCGCGCTACGCCGCCGAGCGCCGGTTCCGCATCTACGGCGCGCTGGCGATCTCGGTCGGCCTCGCCTTCCTCGCCATCATGCTGATCACCATCGTCTCGAAGGGCTACACCGCCTTCTGGCAGACGACGGTATCGCTGCCGATCAATTTCGACGAGAAGGTCATCGATCCTTCCAACAAACGCGCCACCGACCCGGAGGTGCTGATCAAGGCCAACTACCCCAAACTTGCCGACAGAGCGCTGATGGCCAAGCTTGGCATCGACCCCAGCAACAAACCGATGGCATTGAAGCTGAAGGGCTTCCTGTCGGAGGGCGCGCGCGTCCAATTGCGCGACATCGTCGTTGCCGATCCGTCGGTCATCGGCACGACGCGCAATGTCGACATCCTCGTCGCCGCAAACCTCGATTCCGCCTTCAAGGGCCAGATCGATCTCAATGTCGAGGAAGCGCGCCGCAAGGTCTCGGACCAGCAGGTCGCCTGGATGAATCAGCTCAAGGCCGACGGCACCATGGCCGAGCATTTCAACAAGGGCCTGTTCAGCTATGGCGCCTCGAGCCGTCCGGAGACATCGGGCATGGGCGTTGCCATCATCGGCTCCTTCTACATGATGGTGATCGTGCTGCTTCTGGCGCTGCCGATCGGCGTCGCCGCCTCCATCTATCTGGAGGAGTTTGCCAAGAAGAACCGCTTCACCGACCTGATCGAAGTCAACATCAACAATCTGGCGGCGGTGCCGTCGATCGTCTTTGGCCTGCTCGGCCTCGCGGTGTTCATCAATTTCCTCGGCATGCCGCGCTCGGCCGCCTTCGTCGGCGGCCTGGTGCTGACGCTGAACGACATCAGCGAGCTGCGCCGCGCCGAAGGGGTCGTCAATGAGCGCGCCGACCAGCTGGCGGTCCTCAATCGCGAGCTGCACGAGAAATCGGAGACCACGACGCGGCTGGTCAAGCTCGGCGAATTGCTGCAGGCCTGCGTGACCTTCCCCGAGGCCTTCTCGGTGGTCGGCACGGCGATGACCGAGTTCCTCGGCGGCTTGAGCGGCAGCGTGCACCTGACCAGCGCCTCGCGCAACCTGGTGGAGGAGATGGCGCATTGGGGCGACGTCCGCTCGAGCGTCAACCAGTTCGCGCCGGAGGACTGCTGGGCGCTGCGGCGTGGCCAGGAGCATGTCGCCGGCCCGGGCATGCTGACGCCGCGCTGCGCCCACATCACCGAGAACGGCAAGAAGGGCTATGTCTGCATGCCGCTGGCGGCGCAAGGCGAGACGCTGGGCATCCTGCATCTGTGCGAGCCGAACGCGGCCGAAAAGCCGCAATGGCTGGCCGAGCGGCAGCAGATCCTGCGCGGCGTCGTCGACACGCTGGCGCTGGCGCTGGCCAATCTGCGCCTGCGCGAGACGCTCAGGCAGCAATCGATCCGCGATCCGAACACCGGCCTGTTCAACCGGCGCTATCTGGAGGAAACCAGCAGCCGCGAACTCAGGCGCATGGAGCGCTCGAGCCAGCCGCTGGCGATCATCATGCTCGACGTCGACCACTTCAAGCAGTTCAACGACACGTTCGGCCACGAAGCCGGCGACCTCGTGCTGAAGCAGGTCGCCGCAACGCTCATCGAGCATGCCCGCGACAGCGATGTCGTGTCGCGCTATGGCGGTGAGGAATTCGCGCTGGTCATGCCGGGAGCATCGCTCGAAGAGGGCGCCCAGCGCGCCGAGGCGCTGCGCCAGGCGATCAAGCAGCTGCATCTGGCGCATCGCGGCCGCACGCTCGGCACCGTGACGGCCTCATTCGGCGTCGCCGCCTATCCCGAGCATGGCGCGGGCTGGGCCGAGCTCACCAACGCGGCCGACCACGCGCAATACGATGCCAAGGCCGAAGGCCGCGACCGCGTCGTCGTCGCCAGGACCAATGCGCCGGGCGAGCGCCCGGCGATCCAGCTGGTGGCATCGGTGAAGGCGGGCGCGGACACCAAGGGTTGAGTTGCTTTCATCCGTCGGCCGACCACCTATGTCATGGCGGACGGTTACGCGATCGGCGCCCTGTCGGCCGGCATAATCGCCGACCTGTTCGGCCTAGCTGGACAATCGGTTCTGTCGCCGCACCAGCTTTCCTTTCCGGTACAGAAGTTGCGGTCGCCATGGCGGAGCGCTAACGCTGGCGCGCTTGCTTTGCGCTTGGGTCATTCACTGAATTCTCGTCATGCAGTATCCTGTCGAAAGGAGGGGTACAGGGAGGAGGAAATGACCAGCGCAGCGAGCGTGCCCTTCGATCCGAAGGACCTGGAGTCAAAAGTCAAGGCCATGTACCGCGACGTCGCCACGAACCCGAAAGGCGAGTTTCATTTCGAGATGGGTCGATCGCTGGCGGCGCGGTTGGGCTACAGCACTGAAGACCTCGATCGGATACCGGCAGAGGCGATCGAATCGTTCGCTGGTGTCGGTTACTTTTTTCATCTCGCCGACGTGAAGCCGGGAGAAACTGTGATCGATCTCGGCAGCGGCTCCGGTATGGATACCTTCATCGCGGCGTTGCGGGTCGGCGCGACGGGGAAAGTGATCGGCGTGGATATGACCGACGAACAGCTCGCGAAAGCATCCCGCCTGCGCGACAGTCACAGCTTCGATAACATCACTTACATGAAGGGTTATATCGAGGACGTTGAACTGCCCGCAGGGATTGCCGACGTGGTCATCAGCAACGGGGTGATCAATCTTGCAACCGACAAGCAGGCTGTCTTTCAGGAAACAGCTCGACTGTTGCGCGCCGGCGGCCGTCTCGCCATCTCCGACATCGTCACCGAGGTGCAACTGCCGGAAAATATCGTGTGCAACTCGACGCTGTGGGCCGCGTGCATCGGCGGTGCCGCGCAGCAGGACGACTATTGCACGAAGATCGAACACGCCGGCCTTCGCGTGGTCAAGCGCGAGGACAATCCGGCCTACGAGTTCATTTCGCAGAACGCGAAGGGGGCTAGCCGCAAGTTCGGCGTCAAAAGCGTGTCGATCCTTGCCGCCAAACCCTGAAAGCTGGCGCGGGCACCAAGGGCTGTTAAGCTTTCACATATCGGCCGACCACCTATATGCCTAGAGGAAAAGCATGGGAGATGGTGATGGGCGCTCAATGCTGCGGAGCCGATCACGACAATCACCCGGCTACGGATGAAGACGCATCATACAGGCGTGTTCTCTGGGCGGTGCTGGGTATCAACTCAGCAATGTTTGCGGTCGAGATCGGCGCTGGCGTTGCGGCTGGCTCTGCCTCGCTACAGGCCGATGCGCTCGATTTCCTTGGCGACGCCGGCAACTACGCGATCAGTCTCTTTGTGGTTGGCATGGCGCTTCGCTATCGCGCCCTCGCAGCGCTGGTCAAAGGCGCAACCATGGGACTGTTCGCAGCCTGGGTCATAGGGATAGCGGTTTGGAACACGGTTCACGGCACGCTGCCAGGGGCCTTCACGATTGGCGCAGTCGGCTTTGCTGCCTTGCTTTCGAACGCTGCTTCATTTGGTCTTCTATGGGCCCACAGGAGCGGCGATGCGAATATGCGCTCTGCGTGGATTTGCACTCGCAACGACGTACTCGGCAACCTCGCTGTCCTGGCTGCCGCCGCTGGTGTCTTTGGAACCGGCTCCGGCTGGCCTGACGCAGCTGTCGCCGGCATCATGGCAGCGCTCGCTGTTCAAGGTGCAATCGTTGTCACCAGCCAGTCGCTTGCCGAGTTGAACAGCCGTCGCCCTATGTCGCCAGCTGAATAGGAGAACACGCTAGCCGAACTTCGGCTAGAGGCGCCCTGGCATTCGAAAACTGTGAATCGACAAGCGCGCCACTTCCTCGCCTGCTAACCCGGCAAACCAGGGAGGCGTAGATATGGCCTATTCATATCGGTGCAAGGACTACCCTGGAATGGATGCCTGTTCAGGATCGTTCACGGCTGAGATTGAGACTGAACTCTGGAAACACATCGAGCTTCACGCCGCCATCGCTCATCAGGAGAACCCCGAGCAGTGGTCGCCGGAAGACCGGCAACAGATGAAAAAGATCATTCAGGCCAGCTAGCGCTTGGCGGTTTCCTGCATTGCAATGGCAACAATCGCGCCGGAGAGAAACGTCAAAGCGGCGATCGACGTGATCGCCCATGAGAGCCCGAAGCGATCGGCGATGAGCCCCGCGGAGAGCGCGCCGATCGCATAGCCGAGGTCGCGCCAGAACCGATAAACGCTGAGCGAGCGGGCGCGCCAGCTTGGATGCGAGGCGTCGGAAACCGCGGCGATCAGGCTTGGATAGACCATTGCCGTTCCAAGGCCGAGCAGAAGGCTGCCGACGAGCCACCACTCGAACCGGCTGGTAGCCGCGGTGAGAAACAGGCCGCCGGCCTGGATCCACATTCCGGCGACGATCAGGCCTTTGCGACCCCAGCGATCGCTCAAGGGGCCGGTGACGATCTGCAGGATTCCCCAGGTCGCGGGGTAGATCGCCTTCAGGATGCCGATGCGCTCGACGCCAAGCCCGAAGGAGGCGAAGAACAATGGGAAAATACCCCAGCTCATGCCGTCGTTGAGGTTGTTGACGAGGCCCGCTTGCGACGCCGCGAACAGATTGCGATCCCTGAACGAGGTCAGCGCAAATACCTCCCGGAAGCCGATCGGCACGGATTGCTGTCCGTGAGCGGATGCCTCCAGCCGGAGGTGGTCGCGCGTGTCGCGGATGAGCACGATCGACAGCACGGCGCCGATTACGGCGTAGCCTATGCCGAGATAGATGGGCACGGGACGCAGACCGTACCGCGAGGCAAGATAGCCGGTGAGGAACGCCGTCACGCCGACGGCCAGGTAACCGGCAAATTCATTGAGGCCGACGGCGAGGCCGCGCGATTTCGGGCCGACGAGGTCGACCTTCATGATGACCGTCATCGACCAGGCGAGCCCCTGGTTGATGCCGAGCAGCGCATTGGCCGCAATCACCCATCCCCAGCTCGGGGCCCAGATGATCATGAACGGAACCGGCAAGCCGACAAGCCAGCCGAGGACGAGAACGCGCTTGCGTCCCCAGGTGTCCGCGAGTTGGCCCGAGACCAGATTGGCAAGCGCCTTGACCACGCCGAAGCTGACGATGAAGGAGACGACGAGTGTCGTCGAGGCGATGCCGAACTCTTCCGACCCGATGAGCGGCACGACTGTTCGTTCGAGCCCGACCATGCCACCGACGAAGGCGTTCACCAGCATGAGCAGGGCAAACTGCCGCCAGTTTTCCTTGAGCCCAAGCCTGACAGTCGAGCCTGGCGAGACTGATGCCCCCTCGTTCATTGCTCAGGCCGCGGCGGCGGCGAGACCCGCGTTGGCGGCACGGTTGCGCGCCGCCTCCGGCGGCGGGGGCGGTATGTCCGCGATCATCGTGGCGACGAAAGTGTCCTCGTCATCAATGCGGAACGCCTTATTGAAGCGCTTCTCGAAGCCAATCGTCGATGTCGGCTTGCCGCTGAGCGAGCGCCCGCAGACCGAGCCGGAGTAGGCGCCGGGCAGCACTTCGACGTGATCCGGCAGTTGCTTAAGGCGGCGCACGCTCGAAAACAGCGTCCGCGCGCCGTCCTCGGCACTGGTTGCAAGTTCGGTTCGTCCGAGATCGCCAACCATGAGAGTGTGGCCCGTCAGCACGAACCATGGCTCGGCCGCGCGTGTCCTGTCCGTGACCAGGAGCGAGATGTGCTCCGGCGTGTGCCCTGGCGTGTGCATGACGGTCATGGTCACGTTGCCGAGCTCGACTACCTCGCCGTCCTTGGCGCGTCGAAATGGGAAACCGGCTTCCGCGCCCTCGAACAGCATGTATTCCGCGCCGGAGGCTGCGGCGAGCGTCCGCCCGGCGGAAATGTGGTCGGCGTGGATGTGCGTATCGACCACATAGAGAATGCGCATGCCGGTCGCCTCGGCAACTCGAAGATAGGGCGCGATATCGCCTACCGGATCGACGACGGCGGCTGCCGACTTGCCTCCGCATCCGAACAGGTAGGATGCAGCGACGGGATCGGAATGGAGGAACTGACGGAGGATCATGACTCTTGCACTCCCTGCCTCGCCCGAGATAACATTCAATTATTCTGCTGAATGTTCCATCGAGAAGAATGCATGTCAAGCATCGGACCAAAACAGGCGGTTTTCGCCAGCCTTGCCGAAGTGGCTCAAGCTCTCGGGCATGCGCACCGGCTGGAGTTGCTGGAGCACCTCGCTCAGGGTGAACGGAATGTCGAGGGGCTTGCGGCACGGGCGGGCCTCAGCTTTGCCAACGCCTCGCGCCACCTTCAGATCCTCCGGCGCGCGCACCTTGTCGAGGCGCGGCGGCACGGCAAGCATGTGCTTTACCGTCTTGCCGGAGATACCCAGGTGGTTGAGTTGATGAAGGCCTTGGGGCGCGTGGGCGAGCGGAACGTCGCCGAGGTCAATCGCGTCATGGCCGACTACTTCCACGCACGCGACGCGCTGGAGGCTGTGTCGCGCGAAGACCTTGTCTCAAGACTGCATGACGGTCTTGTCACGGTTCTCGACGTCCGGTCGGAGGACGAATTTGCGCTTGGACATCTTCCGGGGGCGCTCAACATTCCGCTCGCTGACCTTGAACGCCGGCTGGCGGAGCTTCCCGCCAACCGGGAGGTCATCGCCTATTGCCGCGGTCCTTATTGCGTTCTGTCCTTCGAGGCTGTCGCGTCATTGCGGGCGCGAGGGTATGTCGTTCATCGGCTCGAGGACGGCTACCCCGAATGGAAGGCTGCGGGCCTTCCGGTTGAGGCGACGGCCTAAGGTGGCCTCGCACCCTTGGGCCTTGCCCGGGACGGTTACGCCGGGATGGGCGCGGAATATTTGGCCTTCAGCCATGTGTTCGACGGTCCGCTGCTGTAGTGGCTGTCGGCGCGCTTCGAGACGATGCCTTCGAGCCCCATCTTCTCGGTGGCGCGGATGATCGCCAGCGCACTGCCCGCGAAATGCTCGCTGTACCGGATCTTGCCGAGGCCCGGCTCGACCAGTTGCCACAGCGCCTGCTTTCGCTGCAGCAGGGGCAAGGAGGCCAGATCGCGACCGTCGAGATGGAGGATGTCGAACGCGACGAACACCAGCCGGCTCGGCTCGTTCCAAATCGCGGCTTCCAGCGCAGGGCAATCGGGAGCGCCCTGCTCGCCTGGCACAATGACCTCGCCGTCGATAATGGCAGCCCGGCATGGCAGCTCGACTTCCAGCGCGATGGGCCAGTATTTCGTGGTCCAGTCGCGGCCGTTCTTGCTGTAGAGGCGCACGCCGCCACTGTCGATGATGATCTGCGTCCGGTAGCCGTCGAGATAGACCTCGTGAACCCATCCCTCATCTTCGGGCGGCTGCTCGACCCGTGTCGGGATCTGCGGCGGAATGAACTCCAGCCGGCCGCTTTTGACCTTGGCTCGCTTACTCAATGACGCCACCTTTGACCGCCAGCGGCGGCTGATCGGCACAGGCAGCCGGACATCCCCCCAACCGGAACGCCTGCCGCCTGTGCCGAGCCCCCGCTAAGCCACTGTGGCCGAGCCCCCGCTAAGCCATCTCGAACATCTACGAACGAGGCCGGATTGTCGTTAGCTTCGCATCCCAATACTTATCCTGGCGTACATATCTTGCTCGGCACGGCGCTCCAGCGCCGTCCCGACTGGCCTGTGCCATCCAGGATTGCCGCAGGCCCCACTCAGTCCCTTGGACAATTCGGGCGTTGGTCTTCCGGTGATGCCGGCCTGAAAGCCAATAGGCCCTAGTCCATCAAAAGCACCAGGGCCGGATGCAGCTTCTTCAGATTCGGCAATGATTTCGATTGCCAGGGTATGTCGGGCGTTCCGCGCACGACGAGTCGAACATCGGGATGCTTGCGCACCTCGATGGTAAATTTCGCCAGCAGGTTGATGCCGGAAGAGTTGAGAAAGTGAAGATCCTTCAAATTGAGCGTAATGGACGCGGGATTTGTGGCGAGAACGCCGGTCGCCAAAGCCATGATAGGCGCGCCGGCCTGTGAACTGGCGAGCCGCATTGAACCGTCGAAAAAAATATCGCTTCCTTCAATCCACACGCGGTAGTCGTCGGTTTTGATTTCCATAGCCTGGCTTCGTTTCATCTAGTTTTGAGTTTGCGAGATCGGTATGGAGGCATATGTCTCCAGGCAAACCCGATCGCTTTCGTCCGCTGAGCTGAATATCCAGGCCAGGCGTGCGCCATAGTCGCTCATCAAAGTCAGCAGTCCGAGCCCGGAGCCCGACATGTCGGGGTTCGCGGCATTCGCTTCTATTCGCTGTATCAGCAGGTCCTTGGGGTCGCCAACCGTGATGTCCGCCAGAAGACTTTGGAATTCGGATACGTTTTGACCGTCGACGTCATTCGACACCTTGAGCTTGAAGCATTCCGAATCCATCGACGCCTCGATCACGATCTCACCTGGCGCGCGGAATTTGACAGCATTTTCGATGAGCTCGTTGACCAGATATCCGATGCTATGACGCACTTCCATGTAGTCATTGCGAGACGACTGAAAGCGCAACGCGAAAAGATCGGCGATGAAGTCCGAGGTTGTTGCGCAATGACGCCAACTCAGGTCGAGAGGTCCGTCGAACAGCCGCACGCGACTGACGTTCTCCCTCATCCCGATTGCAATGTCAGGGGTACCGAATAGCGCTGTCATTGCCTACGTGTGCCTTATGATCACTAGGGTGATGTCGTCGTGGATCTTCTGGATTCCGATATGGGCCATCAGATCGTCGATGATACCGGTTTTGATTTCCTCGGCGCTCCTGCCGTGACGTCTTTGCACGCTCTGGGAGAGGCGATCGAACCCGAACAGTCTTTTGTTTTGGTCTTCCGCCTCGGTCACACCGTCGGTGTGCAGCACGATCACGTCGCCGCTCCCGAACTGGATGTCACGCGTGTCGATGAACTGCGAGATGTCGCTCTCCAGACCAACCGGCAGACCCAGATCAAGCGTATCAATGCGTTCGACTTCCCCATCCGCGCGCACGACGAGAACGTCCTCATGCTGGCCGGATAGCGTTACCCGCTCATCCTCGAAGTCAAGAAAGGCCAGCGAGAGATGCTTGTCGGTGTTGGTCCGCTCGATGTTCTTGTAGATTGCTTTGTTCAGCCGATTCAGAAACTGGTGCGGATCCGCTTCGTTGGTCTCCTGCAGCGCGCGCGCAACCGATTGGACCATCAGCATCAGCACGCCGCTCTCGAGGCCATGGCCGGTCACGTCGCCGATGCCGATCTTGACCCGCGATCCGTTCCGCAGGACATCGTAGTAGTCCCCGCCGACCTCGTCGGCCGGCCGCATGTAGGCTGCGATCTCCAGCCCCGGAATCGCTTCCAGTTCGAATGGTTTCGGCAAGACCATCATCTGGATCTGCCGGGCTACCGCGAGTTCGGCACCGAGACGGACGTTCTCGTCCCGCAGCTTTTCGTTGAGCGCGGAAATCTCCAGATTTGCGTCGCCGAGCTCCCTGGTTCGTTCGTCGACGAGTTGCTCGAGGTTCTCGGTATGAAAGCTGATCTCCTCAGCCATGCGGTTGAAGGCGATGCCTGCCGCTCCAACCTCGTCGCGCGTTGGAATGCTCACGCGCACGGAATAGTCCTTGGACTGGAGCCGCTGGGCGGCGCTGGCAAGCGACCTGAGGCCGGCGGTGATGCGCTTCGAAATCCCGAGCACGGCCGCAAAGACAATCAGAAGCGAAACGACGATCGCGGCGACCTGGAAGATCAGGATACGATTGGTTGCGCGGGAAATACTCTGTTGCGCGGCGACGAGAGACGCATAGATCTCCCGTTCGGGGACGACGATCCCGACCGACATCGTTTCGGACTTGATCGGTCCCGAACTCCACAGATTGGTCGGCTTCAACCTCTTGAGGACGACAATGTAGGGGACGCGTTCGCCGTTGTTGTCGAGCAGGATATGCTGAATGACACCGTCATTGTTCTGGTCGAGGGGCAGCGACGCGATGGCGGGCTGCGTGCTGCCACGCAGCGACCTCTCCAGGCCGGTGACGCCCTGTGTGCCTGCATCGCTCGATGAAGTCAGGCCGATGATCGCCTGGCCCGACGGATTGATCGCCACCACGTTGCCGGTCGACATTGTGAGGAAGCCGAACCCGGTTTCGGCGATCTTCACACGTTCGACGACTTCCGCGAGCTGATCGAGCGTGATATCCGCCCCCGCCGTACCGGCGATACCGGTGCGATCTTGCGTCCACAACGGCTGGAAAAAGCTGACGATCAGCTTTCCTGTGATTGCATCGGTGTAAGGCGCTGTCTGGGTTATGTCGTCAGGGACCGGACGGGAGGCTGGATCCCTGGCCCATTGCTGCCACGACCCATAGATTCCTGGAAAGAAGAACTCCCAGAACTCCGCCTTGTTGTGGCCCGGATAGAGCCGGTCGAAGGTCTGTGCCTGGTCCGTATAGGGCACCGTCCTGAAGATCGGCCGTTCCTTTGGACCAATATAGTACATCTGCAGTTTGGACGCCCCGCTCGCCATGAGGGTCGGCGCGACGAGATCGATCACGGTACTGTCTTCTATTTCCTTCTCGACGCCCGGCAATGGATTGTGGTCGGCCCCCAATAGGTAGCCCCAGACACTTATCACGGATGGCGATCCCGGCAGATTCTGCGCCCAATCGCCCTTGGTGTCGTAGACGACCTTCACGGAGCCGGGCGCCTGATGCGACAGCGTCGCTCCGACCTGTTGCTGCCTGCCCGGGTCGTCGATCTGGGCCTGCAGCACGCCGGCCAAGGCCTTGACGTCCCCGTGAACGCGATCGAGCAGCAGGTCGACACTTAAGGCCGTCGATTCGGCATAGGAGCGAATGTATTCCTGGTTTGCGGTCGTCAGGCCCTCACCGACTTCCGACGTGGCATCGCGCGACAGCTTTTGAACGTTCCAAAGCGCCAGGCCACCGCTCATCAGGAGGTCGAACAGCACCGCGCCACCAACGACCAGTACGAATTTCGCTCGAAAGGAGCGCATGCCGAAGCGTGGTGTAGGCTCAGCGTCGGCTTTCATTGCGGTCGCCGCCCCGATGCGACCCAGATCGGCCAGCCCGCGTAACCCTTGGGGTGGAGCGCAGCGAAAATGTGGTCCTGGAAGCCCTGCCGGAACCGTGCAACGAACTCCGGTCCGTCGCCACGTCTGGTCGCCATCTCGCCTGCATAGACATCCGCCCAGGCGACAATGACATCGGCGAAGTCCTGCGGATCGCCGTCCAGGTTGGTGACCATGAAGGTCTCGACACGGATGTCTTCGAATCCGGTTTCGAGCAGGTATCGCCTGCTTTTGGGCCCAAGTTCGACGTCCATCTCGAAATGCCCGAACAGCTTCGCCACCTCGTTGTAGGTCCAACGAATGCTTTCGGCGCGCGGCTCGCCGAGGCAGTGCGAATTCTTCTCGTTGGTAATGTAAACCCGCCCGCCTGGCTTGCAAATGCGGTAGAGCTCCTTGAGGATAAGTTCAGGTCGATTGAAGATTTGAAGGGAATGTCGGCAGGTGACCAAATCGAACTGCGCTTCGTCGAGCAGCATTTCCGACGCATCGCCATAGGTATATTCGATCCCCCGGATGTCGAATTCCTGCATCACCTGTCGAGCATAGTTCAGGCTTGATATGGAGTGGTCGAGGGCGACGATCCGCGATGGCTGGAACTCCTTCTGCACGAGCACGGCGAAATCACCGATCCCGCAACAGATGTCGGCCATGACGATCCCAGGCCTCATGCCGTGTCGCGGCAAGATCGCGCGCTCGTGGCGCCAGGTCATCTTTGTCTGTGTGCGCAGGATTGGAACAAACCCGCCTTCCTCAAGGAAGCCCTGTCCCGGATAGAATTGGCTGTCATACTGCTCGACCGTGATGTTCGGTTCGATTTTGCTCAAGCGCCCGAATTTTCGCGAGGTCCATCCAACGACGCTTGATGTGATGACGACGAATTTGAGATCGGGTCGAGCGCGGCAGGCGTCGATGATGATCCTCGAGAAGGCGTAAAATGCAGCGTTGTTCATCTGCGTCAGGCGCCTGACGTTGACATAGAGAACGCCGCGCACACGGCCGATCGCATCACGAAGCAATGCCAGGCTCGTCCCAAGCTCATCGATCGCCTGAGGCCGGACCACCCCCGATATGGAGAACTCCTGGTTGTTGGCGTCGTATTGCGCCTTGAAGCGCGGGAGAAGGTTGTAAGGGCTCAATGTTGCAGGCCCTCAAGCGGAAGATCCACGATAAGTGTGATCGCATCGCCGTCGGCTTCCTCGACCCTGAGCGTCGCGTTGTAGTCGACAGCCAGTTCCAGCAGTACGACCTCCCGGCTGGGCGCGAGATCCCCGGAAACAGAATTAAGGTATCGTTCCCTGGCCTCGTATCCCGTGACCTGGCTTACGGCTTCCTCGTAGAATTGGCGCTCCTCCGGCACGCAAGGAAATGTCAGTTCGATCCGGTCCGTCGCGCCATGGCGAGACACCCTGCACGCCAGTTCGCCGTCGGCATGGCGCGTACGAAAGGCGATTTCCAGCAATTCGTTGAAGGCAGAGGAAAAGAGATTTGAATGGCGGACCGAGTCGGATCGATTTTGACTGATCATGCGGGCCATATATGTCGAGACGTAGTCGCAGTGTCTCCAGGCGGAGACGAAAGTCCTGATCTCCATGTCGATCTGGATCATCGGCTCGAAAGTCGGCTCGCCAGCCAAGTCATGATGAACGGATCCCATCGGCGTCCTCTCTTATTCCATCCGTAGTTGAGCCTGGTAGCGCGATGAGCCGGTTCCGCACGCAGGAATTGCGCGGCACGGGCCTCGTTGGTTTTTTTACCACTCTCCGCTTTACAAAGGGTGCAAGGCGCTACACTGCCCGATTTGATCCCTCCATCGCCCGTATCCCCTTCGGCGGGGACCGCCTGATGAAATCGCTTGTTGCCTCGGCGCCGAGCGGCCGGCCGAGGAAATTGCCCTGCAGGCAATCGCAATTCTCCTTGATCAGCCACCGTGCCTGTGCCGACGTCTCAACCCCCTCGGCGGTGACGCTTATTCCCAAGCCGTGCGCCAGATTGATGATCGATCGCACGATCGTCTGGCCTTTGAGATCGGTCTCCAGGTCCGCGATGAAGTATTGATCTATCTTCAAAGTGTCGAATGGAAAATTCTTAAGATAGCTCAACGATGAATAGTATGTTCCAAAATCGTCGAGCGAAATTCGTATTCCCAATACGTTCAGAGTATTCAACGTGTCGATATTGTCGATTGTCCTCTCAAGAAGAACCGTCTCGGTTATCTCAAGTTCAAGTCTGTCGGCTCGAATTCCAACCTCGTCGATGATCTGAGCGACGGTATCTGTCAGCGAACCGCTGAGGAACTGAGCCGGCGACAGGTTGACTGCGACCGTCAGCGAAGAAGGCCAACTCAATGCCTGGCGACAGGCTTGCTCGAGCACCCATCGACCGATCTCATCCATCAGACCGTCGGCTTCGGCGATCGGTATGAACACGCTGGGTGGAATGACCCCGATCTCGGGGTGCCGCCACCGCAGCAGCGCTTCGAAGCCGATCACCGACGAAGGAGGCCGAATGAGCGGCTGATACTCCAAATAAAGCTCGTTCCGCTCCAGCGCGGTTCGAAGGCTGCGCCTCAGATTTTCGCGTTGCTCGAGCAGGAGCAGCATCGAGCGGTTGAACGTTCGAGCGCAGCCGCGTCCATCTGTCTTGGCTGCATAAAGAGCAATGTCGGCGGCTTTCATCAGTTGCTCGCCATCGGTCCCGTGCTCCGGCCCGAGAGCAATTCCGATACTCGAGCCGACGAAGACAGGAATGCCGTTGATGACGAACGGCTCCTTGAACGCGTTGACCAGCGATCCGGCGAGGCGCTCGGCTTCCGCGGGCTGCTCCTTGCCCAATTGAATGACGGCGAACTCATCGCCGGCATACCGGTAGGCGGATTCGCCGTCCTGCAGCGCGTCACGAATTCGACCTGCCGCAAGTTGAAGAAGCGTGTCACCTGCTCCATGGCCGAGCGTGTCGTTGACCGCTTTGAAATCATCAAGGTCGATTTGCAGCAAGGCGGCCTTCGGCTTTGATCCGCCTATGACCGTCAGCGCTTGCTGCAGCCGCTCGCCGAATCGCCGCCGATTCTGCAGTCCGGTCAGCACGTCGTGCGTCGCCTGATGGAGCAGAATTACATGCTCCTGCTCATCCGCCGCGCTCCGTCCGCCGCGCTCCCTTGATTCGATGATTCCCGCACCATCTGCTGTGCCGAAGACGAAAACGGACCGGGGCGCTTCGCCCGCCGATCGCGGCAAGTCGATGCTTGCCGGAGAACCGCCCTGGAACACCCGAAGAAATTCGTCGCGACAGCTCGCATCGAGGAAGCTCGGGTAGATCTCCCATATGGCGGCGCCCAGCGCCACCGCGCTTCCGTATATGCGTTTGAGGCTGGCTGCGTAGTGCGTCAGACGGAAGTCGCGATCATAGAACGACAAAAGTTCGGTCGTGTTCGCCAAAAGGTCTGGGAGAAGCGCCTCGCCGGCACGTGGAACATCGCTTGAGGAAAGCCCCTCGTTCTCCGTACCGACGCCTGATGCCTCTGGGCGCAAGAGCCACCTCCATAGGCGGTGAAAATTTCCACGTCCCCCAGTTTAGAAATAGCATAACCGTCAAGCTTGGCAAAACTTTCAGCTCACTGTCTTAACAAGCGCCGCATGCAGCGCAATTGCGATGCATGCGGCGCTTGGATTGGCGGCAAGTTATCGATAACGATGAACAGTCCCGATTCGTTAATAAACGGAAATCGGCGGCAATTTAGCTATGTGACTGATGGCGCGGTGGTGGCGATTCGAAATATTGTGCGCCATGAGGCGAAGCAGCCTCCCCCCGGCAAGCTCCGTTTTGACCCTGGACTCAGCTTCCGAGCGCCTTGAGCCAACCTTCAAAGGACGGGGCCTTGTGGTGTTCAGCAAGCGAGACAGACTGGGCGAGGCGCGGCAACGCCACGGAACTTCGGACTTCGCGGGGGCTGTAACCGAATTCCTTGCTGAATGCCCGGCTGAAATTGGCGGCTGAGCTAAACCCGACGGCTTCCGCAATATCGACAATGCGCCGGCTGTCCGCCGGATCGCCAAGCGCAGCATGGGCTGCCAGAAGTCGGCGACTTTGTATGTAGTGGAGGACACCACCGCTCGGCTCGAACAACTGATAGAGACGGGAGCGCGAGACGCCGAGCGCCCGGCACATTGAATCCGGCGTCAGATTGGCCGCATCCAGATTGTTGTGGACGTATCGACGCGCCCGCTCCATCAGCGCGACACTCACCAATTGTTCGGTGGCTGCCGTATGTTCCGCCTGGGGCGAGAGGCAGGCAATGATCATGCTGCGCGTTGCGTGCACGATACGAGGCAGGTCGTCAGCCGTGAGACTGCGCAGCCTTGCTTCTATGCTGTTGAGGTAGTCGAGCAAGAGGTTGGCAAAGTTGCCGGACAGAATTGAATTGTTCTTTGCATCCAGGGTTGCCGTCGCATCGGCGAACAAATCACGCGGCAAATAGAGAAAGAGACTTTCGGATTCCGTTGTCCGCCCGCGAAACGGGTAGCCAAGCGATCTGATCTCCAATTTGCCGGGCTCGTTTTCCGCAACGCGACGATCGACCTCCGTCCACGACCGGCCAGTACGTGGCAAGGCGATATACCAATGATCGATCGAACTCGACCGAAGCTTGGCGGCGGAACGCATATAGCTATGCGCTGGTGCACGCTGTTGGACGATCAGCATGCCGCCGAAGTTCCAGGCCGTATGCTCGGCGGGAAAGCCGTCGTCGAGCGATTTGTCATCCGGCAGCCTGACCTCGACAAGCGGTGCCATATGCGCCTGCCAAGCGGCGAATTGATGCTCTGGCGCAAGATCGAGCGTTGAAAATGGCAAGGGGTCGAGCGCCGGCGCCAGTGACCCGGCAACCTCATGGTGAGGTTGAGCTTCGCGCGGCCAACGACGTCGCTCACGCTCCGGCGCCTGCCTCGAACGCGCCTCGTCCTGCTTCTTAGCATCCATCGCAGGGTACCATATCCGAATCCGGTATACCCATGCGCCCACGTCAATCATGTGGTGTATCACAGGCACTTGGCAAGACTGGCGGAACTCAAGTCCACAGAAGCGGCCATCATCACGCTGGATTACAGTAAGAAATGCATTCCGAGACAAGTTTATGGATGTGACGATAACGACACTCTTCAACCCGGTGCGTATAGAATCCGGCATCGTGAAAGCGTAGTTGAGGAGGCCACGAGATGAACGCAAAGCTCAAAGCGGAAGCCCGCCGCAAGATCATTCTTGACGGGTACGTTAACAATGAACCCCTGAAAGATATTGCGGCCAAGATCGGATGCTCCCTGGCGAGTTTAAAGGTCAGCGCCAGCAAACTCGGCTGCACCAGGACGCCAAAGGAGGCGGCCGCATTTCGACGCGGCTTTCGTGTCCCGGAAGAAAAACGGCGTGATTACTATCAATTGATGATTGCCGGGCAGTACAAGGCCCACGAGTGCGCGCGGATCTTGGGCCTGCTAACGATGCAGTTGCCTGGCCCAGAGTAGTCGTATGACAATACTGTTGCCGATATTGTTACTCGGGCATTTCATCGCCTCGGCAGTTCCTCAGTAAAAGCCCGCCGCAAGCACGGGCGGCGGGCCCTGAAAGGTTCGCTCAAATGCCCCGTCGGCGCTTCAATCACACCTGCTTCTGCCCGCACGATCTGGCCATTTGCGAACGCGTGTTCGATCAGGTTTGCGTGGATGAACATCTCGACCCTTTGGGGCCGGATACCGAAATTCTGGCGGAAATGGTTGTGGCCATTTTTCGAAATGCCCACACCGGCGAGCGCGAACTGCTGGAGACGGTCAGGTCTCGCTGGCGAAAGGTCGCGGGAACTGCGCATTAGAGCAATTCCGGGAAAGTGCAGCGGTCTTCCGTCCGGAATTGCGTCGATCTCGCCATCGCCTGAAGAGTTCGGTGCCTATTTCAGCGAAAACGCCGAACGGAATTCCTTCGTGTTGTTGCGGTTGGGATAGGCCTGGTCGGGCACCGGAACGCCGAGATGGGCGCAGAGCGGTTGCCAGCCGTCGCCCAGCCGGTGGACCAGCAGCCGCTCGCGCGGCACGGCCGCCATCACTGCCTCGACATTGGCTTCGTAGACGGCGATCGCATGCGCCCGGTCGTGCGGACGGCCGCCGAACACCTGCCTGGCGATCAGGGTAAGGCCGAGCGCGTCCTGGTCCTCGATCTGGCCGATGCCGGCCAGGATGGTCTTTTCGAAACTTTCCCACCAGCTTTCCGGCGAGCGCCAGGTGAGGATGACGCGGGCGTCCGGATAGGCCTTGATCAGCTCTGGCCAATAGTGCGCCGACGGCCAGTCCATGCAGGAATTGTAGCCCGAGAACAGTTCTTTCCAGTCCGGCGCCGCCCCTTTCGCCAGCGCGCGCCACAGCCGCTTCTGCTCCTCCTTGGCCATGACCTCGGACATGTGATGGCAGGGGCCGAAGCCGAGGATGGTCAGCGCCTCGCGCATCGAATCCGTTCCGGTCCGGCCAAAGCCCGTGCCGATGACCTTGATCGACATTTCCGCCCCTCCCCGCGTTTGGACCACGTGTATCAAATGCCGGCCACCACCATCCGCAGGCGATTGCCCTCCGGATCGGCGCAGTCCAGCCTGCCGGCCGCCTCGGCGAAGGGCACACCCGCCTTGCCGAGCCGTCCCGCCACAGCGGCAAGCTCGTCGGCGCCGGCGAGCACGACCGTGAAGCGCTCCAGCCCGGCCGCGCCGGGCGGCGGTTCGGTCAGCTCGTCGCGGGTCCAGATGTTGAAGGCGACCATGTGGCGGCGCCGGTCGGTGCCGCAATCGAACAGACCGAAGGTGCGCGACTGGATGTGCGGCCTGAAGCCGAGAACGTCGACATAGAACGCCATCAGCGTTTCGGGCGAGCGGGCGCGCATATGGATGTGGCCAATGAAGGCATCCGCCGGCAGCCGCGGCTCGATCCGGCCGGAATCGCCAAGCGAGCGCGACAGGTTCGCAAGGTCGAGCGGCTCCAGCCCCGAATGCGTGCTGCCGTCCGTGGCGAGGAGCAGCACACGGCCGTCCGTCGTCTCCTCCCTGCCGGCCAAGCGTTCGGGTGTGTCGAAACAGATCTCGATGCCGTTGCCCGACGGATCGGAGACGTAGAGCGATTCCGAGACCAAGTGGTCCTGGGCGCTGTATCTGAGGCCGGAAGCCTTGAGCCGAGCGGCGGCATGCGCAAGGTCGCGGCGCGTCGTGACATGGATGGCGACATGGAAGAGATCGCGCGCCTTCTGCGGCAACGCGACCGCAGCCCCTTCATGCAGCACGATCAGCGCCTTGCCGTCGACGCCGAGCCCGGCCACCCCGTCATCCTCGCCAAGCAGCGAGAGCCCGACCGCATCGCGCCATACGGGCAAGGCCGCCGCGATGTTGACCACCCTCAGATGAACCGGCCCGAGATGAGTGGCGCCTGCCAGCAATCCTTCGCTCATCGGCGAATATTAGCTGTGAACGATATGGCTGTCAGCAAGATGGAGGGGAGTAAGGCAGTAAGGGAGTAGGACAGTAGGGGAGTAGGGGAGTAGGGGAGTAACGGAGGCATGGCTCTGATGCCCCCCAGTGCCTAGTGCCCTACTCCTCCCTCATATCCCCGGTGGCCGCACATACCCATCCGTCAGCCTTGCCAGCGCCTTGGCGGCGGCAAGCAGCCTGAGGTCGCAGTGGCGACGGCCGACGAGCTGGGCGCCGATCGGCAGGCCATCGCGATCGAGGCCGATCGGGATAACAGCGGCCGGGTGGCCGGTCAGGTTGAAACGGCAGGCATGGCTGAGCGCCGTCCAGTAGGGCGTCTCGACGCCGTCGACCGGGATCGGCGTGCCCGTCTCGCGATGCTTGAAGGCGGTGCACATCATTGCCGGGCACACCAGCACGTCCCAGTCGCCGAAGAAGCGCTCCCAGGCGTGGATGAAGTCGTCGCGCCGGTTGAGCGCCGCGAGATAGGTGGCGAGCGTTGGCGAGTCTTGCAGCGGTGCCTGGAAGGCCTGCGAGTACCAGGTCATGAAGTCGGAGAACAGCGCCCGTTCGGCGGCGAAGTCATGCGACGGCAGGGCCTCGCCCACCTTTGCGCCGGCGACGTCGATCGCGCCGGCAAAACCGGTAATCGCATCGGCGATGTCGCGGGCGATCGGCACGCCCGGGAATTCGGGCGCGAAGGCGACCCGCAGCCGCGACAGCGGCGGCTCGGGCGCCTCGTCGGTCGCTGCCGGCGGCACCTCGGTGTCCAGCCCGTCGGCGCCTGCAATAACGCGGTGGGCAAGGATGAGGTCGTCGACATCGCGTGCCAGCGGCCCGATGTCGAACAGCAGACGGAAGCTGCGCGGCATGTCGGGCGGATCGGCATAACTGCCGGTGATCGGCACCGTCGATTGCGTCGGCTTGAAGCCGCATATGCCGCACAGATGCGCCGGCACGCGGATCGAGCCGCCGGCATCGCTGCCGATATCCAGGGGCACCAGACCGGCCGCGACGGCCGCCGCGGCACCGCCGCTGGAGCCGCCCGGCGTGCGGGCGACGTCCCAGGGATTGCTCGTGCGGCCGAAGATCGGGTTGACGGTCTGCAGGTCGCGCAGCCGGGGTGGCACATTGGTCTTGCCGATGATGATCGCGCCCGCCTTGCGCAAGCGCGCGGCAATCGTGCTGTCGGCCGTCGGTACATGGTCGGCCCAGGCCGTCAGCCCGACCGTGGTGCGCATGCCCGCCGTGGCGTGGCCGTCCTTCAGGGTGACCGGCACGCCATGCAGCGGCCCGACGGCCTCGCCGCGCGCCAGGGCATCATCGGCGGCCCTCGCGCCCTCGCGCGCCGCCTTCTCGTCAAGCGTGATGATGGCGTTGAGCAGCGGGTTGACGGCGGCGATGCGCTCCAGCTGCGCCTCCATCGCCTCGCTGGCGCTGACGCGGCGCTCGCGGATCGCGGCCGCCAGTTGCATGGCGGTGAGGAAGGTGGTGTCGGCGGTCAGGGCGTTTGTCATGCGCGCATCCTCCCCGGATTGGCCTTCGCCAATCGCCAGCACGGCAGCCTATCAAAATCGGGTTGCCCCATGGCCTTTCCCCCTGCCCTCATCCTACCACAAACGACAGGATGCGGTGAGGGGCCGGAAAGTTCGGTGGTTCAGTCGATCTTGTGTGGCCTTCCGGCGGAAAACGAACAACAATGGCCTGCCGCCACGCCGCACGATGGCGGAAAGAGTAGCAGGAGGAGATGCGAATGGACGAGCCCGATCGCTGGCGCAACATGGCAAGCGCGCCGAGGGATGGCAGCCGGATCCTGGTCACGGTGCGGCCGACCGAGCAGGGGCCGGCCGAGGTCGACATGGCCTATTGGTCGCGCGCCGACCAGCATGGCGAGGAAGGCTGGCGCTCCTCCGACTCCCAGCCGGGCCGCGTGGTCGAATATGCCGACCCGGAACTGAAATGCTGGATGCCGCTACCATCAGCCGGAAGAGGCTCGATGCCGAGTCCGTGGGAGGGCGACGAGGTGCCGCTGCTGGACGGGTCGGGGATTTAGGGCCAGTCTCCCCCCTTGAGGGGGAGATGTCGCCGAAGGCGACAGAGGGGGTCGCCGCGCGTGGAGCGCCAGCCTTGATCCGCCGCAGGAGGTAGAGCCCAGTCGAACCGACCCCCTCTGCCCTGCCGGGCATCTCCCCCACAAGGGGGGAGATGGCAGCTTCAACGCCT
>NZ_RZOJ01000006.1:0-51678 GCF_003998845.1 Mesorhizobium sp. M4A.F.Ca.ET.022.05.2.1
CCCCCATGTCTGTTCGCTGCATTCGACAATGAAGGTCGCGGTCTCGCTGTCGAACTGGTAGGCATGCGCCCACACGCAGCCGTGTTCGGTCTTCTCGAAGATGAAGGTGAAGGCGTCGTCGAACTTCTGGTTGGTGCCGAGCCAGACGAACTTGCATTTGCGGGTGTCGATATCGGGCTTGAAGATTTCGGCGAAGGCCGCGCGAGACCTGGAGTTCAACCCGTCCGCAGCGACCACCAGTTCGTGCGTTTCCATGAACGGCCTCGGATCGGCTATCTCGGTTTCGAACTCCAGTTTGATGCCGAGCTCATGTGCGCGCCGCTGCAAAAGTATCAGGAGCCGCTTGCGGCCGATGCCGCAGAAGCCGTGGCCGGAGGAGACAGTGCGCACGCCGTCATGGATGACGGCGATATCGTCCCAATACGCGAAATGCTTCTTGATCCAGACCGCGCTGACCGGATCGTTGCGGCTGAGGTTATCGAGCGTCTCGGCCGACAGCACCACGCCCCAGCCGAACGTGTCGTCGGCGCGGTTGCGCTCGAACACCGTCACCTCATGCGCGGCGTCGCGCAGCTTCATCGAGATGGCAAAGTAGAGCCCGGCCGGTCCGCCGCCGAGAACCGCAACCTTCATGCCTGCGATCTCCTCTTCGCTTCCGGGCCGCCATGTGCCACGGCGGTCCCACCAACAGTATCGCGCGGGAGCGAAATTATTTCAAGCTTGAAGTTTCATGATTGAATAATTCCTCGATTGGCGGTCGGAGTTGCTACGCACCTCCGAGATTCGGGTGCCGATAGCTGAGTTCCCTCAGGCCGGCGCCCTCGCAGGCAGCCGCAGCCAGTCCGCGTCGATCTCGGGGAGCGGAATGGCGGCGAGCAGGTCGCGCGTGTAGGCCTCCTTCGGATTTTCGAACAGCGCGTCGGTGGCGCTGGCCTCGACGATCCTGCCTTCGCGCATGACGATGACCTGCTGGCAGAGCCGCCTTATCACCGACAAATCATGGCTGATGAAGGCCACAGTCAGCCCCATTTCGGCCGCGAGCCTTTCGAGCAGGGTCAGGATCTGCGCCTGCGTCGACACGTCGAGGCCGGAGACGATCTCGTCGGCCAGCACGAATTTCGGCGACAGTGCCAGTGCTCGCGCAATGCCGACGCGCTGGCGCTGGCCGCCTGACAATTGATGGCGGTAGCGGCTGGCAAAGCTTTGCGGCAGGCCGACGCGCTGCAAGGCTTCCGCCACGCGCTCCTTCAACCTGTCGCCGAGGCCGTTCTGCCTCAGCGGCGCGGCGATGATGTTGAAGATCGTATGCCGTGGGTTGAGCGATGACATCGGGTCCTGGAAGATCATCTGCAGGTCGCGGCGCAGCGGCCGAAGCCCGGCTTCCGAGAGGTGGCTGATGTCACGGCCTTCGAAGCTGATCGAGCCGGCGCTGGGCTCCAGCAGCCGCACCAGTGCACGGCCGAGCGTCGACTTGCCCGAACCGGACTCGCCGACGATACCGGTCACCGATCCCTTCGGCAGATCGAAATCGAGCCCTTTCAGGATCTCGGCCAGCGGCGCGCGGCCGACCAGTGGCTTGCGCGTCATGTCGGGCAGCGCCACCTTCAGCCCGCGCACCGAAAACAGCGGCTCAGCCATGGCCCGGCCTCCAGGCTTTGTCGGCATCCGCGATCTCGGCGGCAAGTCCCGCAAGCACGGTTTCGTCCACCGGCTTCAGTGATGCGAAGGGATCGGTGTAGCGCGGCGTCGCCGCGATCAGCGCCCGCGTGTACGGATGCCGGGGTGCTGCGAAGAGCTCGGCGGTCTCGGCTTCCTCGACCACCTTGCCGGCATAAAGCACCGAGACTTTCTGGCTGATTTTGGCGACGACGCCAAGATCGTGGGTGACGAACAGGATCGCCGTGCCGTGGTCGCGCTGCAGTTGCGCGATCAGCCGCAGGATCTGCTTCTGCACCGTCACGTCGAGCGCCGTCGTCGGCTCGTCGGCGACGATCAGCCTCGGCTCGGCGGCGAAGGCGGCGGCGATCAGCACGCGCTGGCGCATGCCGCCGGAGAGTTCGTGCGGATAGCTTCTCAGCACGCGCTCGGGGTCGCGGATATGCACCTCGTCGAGCAACTGGCGGATGCGTTGATCGGCCCGCTCGCCGCTCCAGCCCAGGATGCGCACCAGCCGGTCGGTCGTCTGCGGGCCTATGCGGCGCGACGGGTTGAGTGCGGTGAGTGGATCCTGCGGGATCAACGCCGTCCGGGCGCCGATCAAATTGCGGCGCGCCCTGAGCTGCAGGACACCAAGGTCCTCCCCCTCCAGCCGCATCTCGCCTTCAATCACGCGCACGCTGGATGGCAGGACGCCAAGCGCCGCCTTGCCGATCATCGTCTTGCCGGCGCCGCTCTCGCCGACCAGCGCGCGCACTTCGCCCGGCTGGACGGACAGCGACACCGAGCGCAGCACGCGCTGGCCGTTGGGCAGCACGGCGCTGAGCGAGCGGATTTCGAGGCAGGGTTTCACGGCCGCGCTCATCGCAGCACCGGATCGAAACGCGCCTTCAGCGCCTCGCCGAACTGGCTGAAGGACAGCACGGTCAGGATCAGCGTGACCAGCGGGAACACCAGCACCCACCAGGCCTGGTGGATCGACAGCCGGCCCTCGGCGATGATGCCGCCCCAGGTCGGATCGTCGGTCGATATCGACAAATTGACGAAGGACAGGATCGCCTCGACGATGACGGCGATGCCCATCTCCAGCGACAGCAGCGCGACGATCGACGGCAGCACATTGGGCAGCACCTCGCGCAGCATGATGCCAATGCGGCCATAGCCGGCGATGCGCGCGCTTTCGACGTAGTCCATGCGCGCCTGGCTCATAGCTTCGGCACGGATCACCCGGCAGAAGCGCGTCCAGTCGATGACCGCGATGGCGATGATGACGGAGCTGAGGCCGGTGCCCAGCACCGCCACCAGAAGGATGGCGAACAGCACGGGCGGGAAGGCCATCCAGATGTCGACGACGCGCGAGATGATGCGGTCGGCCCAGCCGCCGAAATAGCCGGCGATCAGCCCCAGTGCCGAGCCGACCAGGCAGGCGGCCGAAGCGGCGGCGAAGGCGACGATGAAGGCGATGCGGCCGCCGAAGATCAATCGTGAGAGCAGATCGCGGCCAAGGCTGTCGGTGCCCAGCCAATAGCCGGGTTCGGCGCCATCCAGCCAGAAGGGCGGCAGCCGCTCCAGCATCAGGTCCTGCGCCAGCGGGTCCTGCGGCGCAATCAGCGGCGCGAAGATGGCCGCCAGCAACGCCAGTAAAAGCCAGCCGCCGGCCAGCCAAAGCTTCGGGCTCAAACCGCTTCGGGAGATGCGTGCCTCATCCATGGCGCAGCCTCGGATTAAGCAGCGCGTACATCATGTCGACGGCGAGGTTGATCAGCACGAAGAGCAGCGCAAAGACCAGCACGATGCCCTGGATCAGCGGCAGGTCGCGGTTGATGACGGCGTCGATCGCCATGTTGCCGAGGCCCTCGTAGGAGAACAGCCGCTCGACGATGACCGTGCCGCCGATGAGGAAGGTGAACTGCACGCCGACCAGCGTCAGCGTCGGCAGCGCAGCGTTTTTCAGCGCTTCGCGCAGGATGACCTGCGTCTCCGAAAAGCCCTTCACGCGCGCCAGCACGACATAGTCGAGGTCGAGCACCTCCTTCAGCGACTGTTTCAGCAATTGCGCGATGATCGCGGCCAGCGGCAGCGCCAGCGCCACGGCCGGCATCAGCATGTGCTTGAGCAGGTCCCAGGTGAGATCGAAGCGGAGTCGAAGCAAGCTCTCGATGAGATAGAACTGGGTGACGAAGGGCAGGTCGAGTTGCGGCGACACCCGGCCGGAAATGTCGAACACCGGGACAAGCACGCCGAACAGCAGGATCAGCACCAGCCCCCACAGGAAATCGGGGATGGAGAGCGCGGTGCCGCTGGCGATGTCGATGCCGGCCTCGAATGCCGTGCCGCGCTCGCGCGCCCCGAGGATCGCCGCCGTGCCGCCGATGGCCACCGCCATCAGAAGCGCCACGGTCGCAAGCTCCAGCGTCGCCGGCAGCCGGTCTAAGACCAGCCCCAGCACATCCTGCCGCAGCGATATCGAGGTGCCGAAATCGCCGCGCAGGACGCCGCCGAGCCAGATGAAGAACTGCTGCACGATGGTCTTGTCGAGCCCGTAGAGCGCCCGCAGCCGCGCGATGTCCTCGTCGCTGGCGCCGGGCGGCAGCATCATCGCGATCGGGTCGCCGGGCGCGAGCCGGATGACGACGAAGACGACGACGGCGACGCCGAACAGCGTGACCAGCATCGTCAGCAGGCGAACGAGGAATCTTTGCAGTAGCATCGGCCTGTATGCCCGGATGAAAAAATGCGCGCCGTCTTCGCGACGGCGCGCGGCAATCCAAGGCCGATGATCAGGCCGGGGTCATCAGCGCCGGCAGCAAGGCACCCGACACATGCTGCACCACATTGACGCCCTTGGCGTGCACGATCGGCTGCGCATACTGCATCAGCGGCAGTACATAGGCCTGTTCGGCGACGTATTTGTCGACCGCCTTCCAGCCGGCGATGCGCTTTGCCTCGTCCTTCTCGCCCCATAGCGGGTTGATCATGTCGATCAGGTCCTGACTGTCCCACACCGAATGCGGGCTCGGGCCGTACATGGCAAAGCCGGTCGACGTCGTCGGATCACCGATGGCGTTGCCCCAATTGTAGAAGGCCGCCGGCGCCAGCTTGTCGGCGGCGCGCAGCTCATAGTGCTTGGCGATTTCATAGACCTCGATCGTCGCCTCGATGCCGACCTTGCGCCACATGCCGACGATGGCCTGGATCATCTCATAGTCCTTGGGCTTGAAGCCCTTGGTCGTCTGGATCGTGAACTTGACCGGCTTTTCCGGCGAATAGCCGGAAGCGGCGAGCAGTTGCTTGGCCTTTTCCGGATTGTGCTCGACCTTGATCGAGGCATCGAAGGCCGCGTATTCCGGCGTCTCCAGCGTGGCGATCGGCTGGCCGTAGCCGCGCAGCAGCCGCTTGACCAGAAGCTCCTTGTCCACCGCCATGACGGCTGCCTGGCGGACATTTTTGTCCAGCATCGCCTCGATGTCGTTGAAGAAGATCATGCCGATGTCGGAGACGTTCTTGATTGAGCCGGCGAGCCCGTCTTTGGCGATCAGCCGGTCATACTCCTCATAGGGGATTTCAAGCGTCACCTGCGAGGAGCCGGATTCGATCTCGGCGACGCGGCTCGCCGCGTCGGTGACGAACTTGATCGTCACGTTCTCGAAGGCCGGCTTGCTGCCCCAGTAGTTCGGATTGGCCTTCAGCCGCAGGAAGGCGTTGCGCTCGAACTTGTCGACCATGTAGGGGCCGGTGCCGATCGGCGCCTTCTCGAAGCCCTCGGCGCCGACCTTCTCGTAATAGGCCTTCGGCATGATGTAGCCGGTCAGGAATGACATCCATTTGAAATAGACCGGGTCGAACTGCACCACATCGCCGGTGATCTTGTTGCCGTCGATCTTGAAATTGTTGACGTTCTTCCAGACGAACTGGATCGGGTTGCCGGTCTTCTCGTCGCCGGCCCGCTGCAGCGACCAGACCACGTCCTCAGGCGTGAACGGCGAGCCGTCATGCCACTTCACGCCCTCGCGCACCGTCATCGCCACCTTGGTGCGGTCCTCGTTCCAGCCCCATTCGGTGAGCAGGCCGGGCGTGAAGGACAGGTCCGGCTTCTGCGGGATGAACTGGTCGAACACCGACTGGTAGAGACCCTGGATGGTCGGATTGACCGCCGAGGGCCCGGTCGTCGGGTCCCAGGACGGCAAATTGACGTTGTAGGCGATGGTCAGCTCTCCAGCCGCCCTGGCTGCCTTTGGCAGGCCGAGAGCGGTCGCGCCGATCGCCGCCGCGCCGTATCCGAGCAAGTCACGTCTGCTGATGGTCATGGTCGTTCCCCTTGGTTGTATTTCTTCGCGCGGCAGTGTCATCGTCGTTGGGTTCAGGCTCCTTGGGCAACCGCGCCTTGCCCCCTGCATCCCGGAAAGATCGTCGCACCTACCTCCCGCCTAGCTGTTCAGCGAGCATGAAGCCCGAGGCGGCGCCGGTGCCGGCGCCGGGCCATGTCGCGGCGCCGGTGAGGTAGAAGTTTGAGACCGGCGTGTTCCAGCCGGCGTAGCCACGGGCCGGGCGGAAAAGAAAATTCTGCGCCAGATGATGGCTGCCGCAGATCTGGTCGCCGCCGACGAGGTTCGGGTTCTCGCGCTCGAGATCGAGCGGCGAGAAGACGGCGCGGCCGAGGATTTTTTGGCCCAGGCCCGGCGCGTAACTCTCGATGATCTCGAGCACGCGCTCGGCATAGGCGTCCTTGATCGCGTCCCACGGACCAGGCTCGATCCTGCCGGCCGCGTCGCCGAGGACTTCGGCCGGCAGCATGCGCACCTGCACCCACAGCACATGCTTGCCTGCGGGCGCGCGGGAGGGATCGACGGCCGTCGGCTGGCCGATGACCAGCACCGGCGGGGCCGGCAAAATGCCCGCTGTCGCCTGCTGGTAGGTGCGCGACATGGCGTCGAGCGACGGCGACAGATGCACATAGGCGAACTGACGCAGCTCGGCCCCGGCGCTCCAGTCGGGCAGGTCGTCCAGCGCCAGGTGGATCATCATCGTGCCTGGCGCGTAACGGAATTTCTTCATCGTCGCGTCGAAGCCGGCATCGCCCGAACCGTCGGGCAGAAGCTTGCCCGGCAGCGCCTTCGGCGCGACGCCAGCGATGACCGCCTTGCTGGCGACATGGAAATCCCCGGACGCGAGCCGCACGCCGGTCGCCCGGCCGCCGGCGACCGTGATCTCGGCGACCTCGGCGCCGGTTGCGATCTTGCCGGCAGCCGCCGTCACCATGCCGGCAAGCGCGCGGATCATGGTGTCGGCGCCGCCCTTGCCCAGCACCATGCCGAAACTCTGGTTGGCCATCGATTCCAGATAGGGGAACACGGCGCCGCCGGCGATGTCCGGCGCGAAGTCGAGATGCATGCCCCAGGCGGCGAGCGTCGCGCGCACATGCGGCGTCTCGAAGTTTTCTTCGAGCCACGCGCGGGGCGAGGAGAGCAGCAGTCGGCCGGTGTCGAGCGCGCCGGCAACGCCCTTCTTGCGCCAGAGCTTCCAGGCCGTGCCGGCCAGCGCACGGGTGCTCATCGGCGAGCCCAGCAGCCGGAACAGATGCTCGGCTTCGCCCGGAAAGGCGGCGACAAGACGCCGCCAAGTATCGGCGTCCGCTGCGGAGAAGGCGGCCAGCCGCGCGGCGGTCTTCTCCAGGTCGTTGCTGACGCCGAACCATTTGCCGTCCGGGAAGGCGCTGGCGAAACAGTCCGCCACCGGAGCGAATTCCAGCCCCTGGTTTTTCAATTCATTTGCATATTTCCGGTGGAAGGCTGAGCCGGCGAACAGGCTCAGATTCATCGCGCCGAAATCGTGGCGGAAGCCGGGTAAGGTGAATTCGCGGGTTTGCACCGCGCCGCCGATTGCCGCACTGCGTTCAAAAACGGCTGTTTTCCAGCCTTTGCGCGCCAGATGCGCGGCGCATGCCAGACTGTTGTGGCCCGCCCCGACAAAGATGGCGTCGAACTCGCTCACGCCTCGCCCCAAAATGCTTTATGCTTAAAGATAATTGCAGATGCATATGTTTTCGTCTAGTAGGATATTAAGGGCCGCAACGAGCCTCGATCTTCATCGACAAAGAGGGAACTGAGACCATGGACACGCAAAAACTCCTCGGCGAGGTCGCCGGCCAGCTGCTTTCGGGCGCCATCCGCGTGGTCGACCTGTCGGCGCCGCTCGGGCCGAACACGCCGCTGATCAAGCTGCCGCCGGAGCTCGCCGTCGACACGCCGAAGGTCGAGATCCACGCCATCTCCAAATATGACAAGAACGGGCCGTGGTGGGCCTGGAACTGGCTGAAGCTCGGCGAGCATTCGGGCACGCATTTCGATGCGCCGCAGCACTGGATCACCGGCAAGGACTATCCGGACGGCGCCACCGACACCATTCCGGCGCAGAATTTCGTCGGCCCGGTCAATGTCATCGACTGCTCGACGGAATCGGCCGCCGACCACGATTTCCTGCTCACCGTCGACCACATCAAGGCCTGGGAAGCCAAGCATGGCGCCATCAATGCCGGCGAGTGGGTGGTGATGCGCACCGACTGGTACAAGCGCAACGGCTCGGAAGCCGCTTTCCTCAACGCCAACGAAACCGGCCCGCACACGCCGGGCCCGACGGCGGAAGCCATCCAGTTCCTGATCGGCAAGGACATCAAGGGCTGGGGCTCGGAGACCATCGGCACCGATGCCGGCAAGGCCGGCGGCATGGAGCCGCCGTTCCCGGCGCACACGCTGATGCACAAGGCCAACCGCTATGGTCTGGCCAGCCTCTGCAACCTCGACCAGCTGCCGCCGAAAGGCGCGATCCTGATCGCCGCGCCGCTCAAGATCGAGCATGGCACCGGCAGCCCGATCCGCGCCCTGGCGCTGGTGCCGGGCAAATAGGGCGAGGTGGCGGTCTTCGGGAGAAGATCATGCTCGCAGGCAATGTCGTGATGATGAAGTCGAGACGGCCGTCTTGGAGCGTCAGCGCTCTGCGGCGCCCCCCTCTGTCCTGCCGGGCATCTCCCCCACTTGGGGGGAGATTGGCAGTTTCGGCGCCCCGCTCAACCCTGCAACGAGGACAATTCGCGAAAGCCGTGATGCAAGCTGATCTCCCCCCTTGTGGGGGAGATGCCCGGCAGGGCAGAGGGGGGCGCGCAGGAACGCGGCTTTGCGCGATTGACCTTCAACTGCCAGCACCCGGGAGCATCCAATGAACGCCCCCGACCACATCATCGTCGGCAGCGGCATCAACGCCCTCGTATGCGCGGCGATGCTGGGCGGCAAGGGGGCGAAGGTGCTCATGCTGGAGCGCAACGACCGCATCGGCGGCTGCATGCGCACCGAGGAGATCACCGCGCCCGGCTTCGTCCATGACGTGATGGCGACGACCTTCGTGCTGTTCATCACCTCGCCGGCCTTTGCAGCCCTTGGCAAGGACCTGGCGCGGCATGGGTTGGAATTCTGCCACACCGCGACCCCGACCGGCGTGCTGAGGCCCGACGGCAGCCATGCCGTGCTCAGCACCGACCGCGCCGCCAACATCGCGGCGCTCAACAAGGTCGCCTCGGGCGACGGCGACCGCCACGGCAACGATGTCGGTGGCGTCGAACGCAATGCCGGCCTGCTGTTCGGCCTGCTCGGCGGCGTCTTGTGGTCCTATCCGACGACCAAGCTGCTCACCGGCGAAGCCTGGCGGCGCGGGCCGCGCAACCTTGCCGCCTTCCTCGGCGAGGCGCTGGCGCCGGCGCGCGGCTGGCTGGAGACGGCCTACACATCCGAGACGATCCGTGCGCTCTGGGCGCCCTGGGTGCTGCATGCCGGCCTCGGGCCGGAAGACGCCTTTTCCGGTCAGATCGCCAAGGTCATTGCGTTTGCGCTGGAGGCTGCCGGCGCGCCGATCGTCAAGGGCGGCGCGAAGAACCTGCTCGCCGCCTTCGAGGCGCTGATCAAGGAGCGCGGCGGCGTGATCTCCACCGACGCGGACGTCGCCTCCATCATCCTCGAAGGCGGCCGCGCCACCGGTGTGCGGCTGGCCTCTGGCGAAACGGTGCACGCAAAAAAGAGCGTCATCTGCTCGGTCACGCCGACCCAGCTTTATGGCCGCCTGCTCGGCAGGGATGCGCCGGAAGCGGCTGTCGATGCGACGCGCGAATATCGCTACGGCAAGGGCAACTTCCAGATCCACTATGCCTTGAGCAAGCCGCCGGCCTGGCCCGGCGAGGGGCTGGACAAGGTGGCGTTGCTGCATCTGACGCCCGGCCTCGACGGCGTCTCCAAAGCCTGCAACGAAGCGCTGCGCGGCCTGCTGCCGGAAGTGCCGACCATCTGCGTCGGCCAGCCGCACGCGCTCGATCCGTCGCGTTGCCCGGCGGGCAAGGCGATCCTCTGGCTGCAGCTGCCCGAGTCGCCGCGCCACATCAAGGGCGATGCCGCCGGCAAGCTCGCGGCTCCGGCGGACGGGCAATGGACCGCCGAGCTGCGCGAGGCCTATGCCGACCGCGTCGAAGCGATCCTCGCCAACCACATCGACGGCTTCAGCGGCAGTGTGATCGCGCGTCGTGCCTATTCGCCGGCCGACCTCGAAGCGATGAACATCAACCTGGTCGGCGGCGATCCCTATGGCGGCTCGTCGACCATCGACCAGGCCTTCCTGTGGCGGCCGTTCAAGGCAAGCCGCAACCATGCGACCGGCATCAAGAACCTCTACCACATCGGCGCCTCGACCCATCCGGGCGCCGGGCTTGGCGGCGGCTCCGGCTACCTGCTGGCGGGGAGGCTGTGATGGAGGAGAAGGTCCAGCAGAAGCGCCAGCGCATCTCGACCCTGGGCGAGATCGGCCTGCAGCAATTCGCGCCCTACCTGATGAACCGCATCATGGGCCGCTACAACGCCACGCTGCGCGAGGATTTCCGCAAGCAGGGCCTGACCATTCCGCAGGTCCGCACGCTGGCCGTGCTGTCGGTGACCGACGGCGTCACCGTCAATGACCTCTCGGTCTACACGGTGATCGAGCAGTCGACCTTGAGCCGGACGCTCGACACGCTTGAGGGGCAGGGCCTGGTGCGGCGTGAACAGGGTGTCTCCGACAGCCGTTTCCGCCACGTGTTCCTGACCGACGACGGGCGGGCCCTGTTCACCCGCGCGTGGCCGGCCATGCACGATGCCTTCGAGGCCATGTTCGACGGCGTCGACGGCGCCGAATACGCCGCGCTGATCGCGATCCTGCAGAAGATGCTGAAGAACATCCGCAAGCACGACATTTGAGTTTGACGTACGCGCCGCCGGATGCCGGCGGCAACTGAAGGAGGCCACAATGGCCGAACGGTCTTTTGCCAAGGAAGTCGAAAAGCTCCGCCTCGGCGCCGGCCAGGAGTTTGCCGGCGAGGGCATTCTCGCCATCACCAAGGCGCTGCTGCAATGCGGCGTCGGCTATGTCGGCGGCTACCAGGGTGCGCCGATCAGCCACTTGATGGACGTGCTCGCCGACGCTCAGGACATTCTCGGAGAGCTCGGCGTGCATTTCGAGGCAAGCGCCTCGGAAGCCACCGCCACCGCCATGCTCGCGGCCTCGGTGCACTACCCGATCCGTGGGGCCGCCACCTTCAAGTCGACGGTCGGCACCAATGTCGCCTCCGATGCGCTGGCCAACCTGGCGTCGGGCGGCGTCACCGGCGGGGCGCTGATCATCGTCGGCGAAGATTACGGCGAGGGTTCCTCGATCATGCAGGAGCGCAGCCACGCCTTCGCCATGAAGAGCCAGGTCTGGCTGCTCGATCCGCGGCCGAACCTGCCCTCGATCGTCAAGGCGGTCGAGGACGGCTTCGAGCTGTCGGAGGCCTCCAACACGCCTGTCATGCTGCAGGTGCGCATCCGCTGCTGCCACGTCCACGGCCACTTCATCGCCAAGGACAACAAGCGCCCGCCAATGTCGGTGGCCGATGCGCTGGAAGCGCCGCGCCGCGATACCGGTCGCATCGTGCTGCCGCCCGCTTCCTTCCTGCACGAGAAGGAAAAGGTCGCCAAGCGCTGGCCGGCGGCGGTCGACTTCATCAGGAGCCGCAAGATCAACGAGATCTTCGGCTCCGATCACGGCTCGGTCGGCATCGTCATGCAGGGCGGCATGTACAATTCGGTCATCCGCGCGCTGCAGCGGCTCGGCCTCGCCGACACCTATGGCGACACCGACGTGTCGCTCTATGTGCTGAACGCCGTCTATCCGCTGGTCGACGACGAATTCCTCGCCTTCTGCGAAGGCAAGCAGGCGGTTCTGGTCGTGGAGGAGGGCCAGCCCAACTACATCGAGCAGGCCCTCGCGGCTATGCTGCACAAGGCCGGCCGCGGCACCAGGCTGGTCGGCAAGGAGCATTTGCCGATGGCCGGCGAATACACCGGTCAGGTCATGCTCGACGGCATCGGCTCCTTCCTGCGGGCCAACGCTCCGCACCTGCTGCCGGGCGAGGTGAGGGCGCCGAACAGGCTCGGCGAAGGCATCGACACCGCCGATCTCGTCAATGTCGTTCCCGGCCGCCCGCCAGGCTTCTGCATCGGCTGTCCCGAGCGGCCGATCTTTGCCGCGACCAAGCTGGTCGAGCAGGAGCTCGGCAAGCACCACATCGCCTCCGATATCGGCTGCCACCTGTTCTCGATCATGCCGCCCTTCGAGCTCGGCGCCACCACCATGGGCTATGGGCTGGGTCCGGCCTCGGCCTCCGCGTTCAATTCGCCCGACGCCAAGCGCCGCTCAATCTCTTTCGTTGGTGACGGCGGCTTCTGGCACAACGGCCTGACCTCCTCGATCGGCAACGCGGTCTTCAACAAGAACGACGGCGTCATCGTCATCGTTGACAACTTTTACTCGGCCGCCACCGGCGGCCAGGACATCTTGTCCTCCCGTGCGAGCAACAGGACGAAATCGACCAAGCATCCGATCACCGAGGCGGTGAAAGGCATGGGCGTCAAGTGGCTGCGCCACATCGATCGCACCTACGATGTCGGCAAGATGCAGGCGACGCTCCGTGAGGCGCTGACTACCGAGGAGACGGGTCCTAAGGTCATCGTCGCGTCGTCCGAATGCATGCTGAACCGCCAGCGCCGCGAGAAGCCGCTGGTCGACAAGGCAATCAAGGGCGGCGAGCGGGTCGTGAAGCCGAAGTTCGGCGTCGACGAAGACATCTGCACCGGCGACCACGCCTGCATGCGGCTCTCCGGCTGTCCGTCGCTGTCGGTGAAGTCGCTCGACGATCCGCTGCGCGACGATCCGGTGGCATCGATCGACCAGAACTGCGTCGGCTGCGGTAATTGCGGCGAGGTGGCGGACGCCGCCGTGCTCTGCCCGTCCTTCTACCGTGCCGATGTGGTCCACAACCCCGGCCGCTGGGACTGCTTCCTGGAAAGCGCGCGTCGCGCCATGATCGGCCTTTTGCAGCGCCGCCGCGAAAGCCGTCGGCTGGTGTTCGCCGATGCTTGACGAGAACACAGCCTCGCGCCCGAGGACGGACGCCGCCGGTGACGAGCGGGTGATAAAACTCGCCGTGCTTGCCGTTGGCGGCCAGGGCGGCGGCGTGCTCGCCGACTGGATCACCGACGTCGCGGAGCGCAGCGGCTATATCGCCCAGTCAACCTCAGTGGCGGGCGTCGCCCAGCGTACCGGCGCGACGATCTATTACATCGAGATGGCCCGCGACACCGGCCGGCTGCCGGTCTTCGCGCTGTCGCCGTCGCAGGGCGATGTCGACATACTGATCGCCGCCGAGCTGATGGAGGCCGGTCGCGCCATCATCCGCGGCTTCGTCACGCCCGAGCGCACGACGCTGATCGCTTCCTCGCACCGCATCGCCGCCGTGTCGGAAAAGATCGAGCCCGGCGACGGCCGCGCCTCGTCCGAGAAGGTGCACGCGACGGCGCAAGCCGCGGCCAGGCGATTCATCGCCTTCGACATGGAAAAGATCGCCGCCGAGAATGGCACCATGATCTCGGCCAGCCTGCTCGGCGCGCTGGCCGGTTCCGATGCGCTGCCCTTTGCGCGGGACAACTATGAGCAGGCGATCGGCGCCGGCGGCCGCGGCGTCAAAGCCAGCCTCGCCGCCTTCGCCGCCGCTTACGATCGCACGCGCGGCATCGCGGCTGCACCGGCAGGCGAGCAGGCGGCGAAACATGCCGTCACCGAAGCCAAGTCAACGGCGAAGGTCCGTGGACCGGAAATCTTGCTGAAAGGCTGGCAGGAGCTGGCCGCCCGCGTTGGTGCCTTGCCAAAGCCGGCGCGCGACATGGCCGAACGCGGCCTGAAAAAAGTCGTCGACTACCAGGACATCGCCTATGGCGGCGAGTATCTCGACCGGCTGGACAAGGCCGTCGCGCTGGATGGCCCGGAACACGCCTACGCGCTGTCGATCGCCGCGGCGAAACATCTCGCCAACGCCATGTGCTACGACGACATGATCCGCGTCGCCGATCTGAAGACCCGTTCAACCCGCGACAGGCGCGTGCGCAAGGAGGTCGGCGTCAAGGACGGAACGGTCCTGCAGGTCACCGAGTATTTCCATCCGCGCATCGAGGAGTTCTGCGGCACGCTGCCGGCGGGGCTGGGCAGCTACATCGAGGACCGGCCGAAGCTTGCCGCTTTCCTCGACCGCCGCATCAACCGCGGCCGCCGCATCCGCACCGACAGCTTCACCGGCTTCGCAATGCTGTGGTTCATCGGCGGCCTGCGCCGCTGGCGCCGCCGCCTGCTGCGCCACAAGGTCGAGATGGAGCATCTGGAGCGCTGGTACGAACTGGCGCTCGTCCACGCCCGCGAAGATTACGTGCTTGGCACGGAAATCCTGAACTGCCGCAGGCTGATCAAGGGATACAGCGACACCCACGCCCGCGCCCAGTCAAAGTTCGACCGCGTGCTTTCGGCGCTCACCATGCTCAAGGGCCGCGATGATGCGGCCGACTGGATCCGCCGGCTGCGAGAAGCGGCGCTGAAGGACGAGAAAGGCGACATGCTCGATGGCGCGCTGAAGACGGTGGCGACGCTGGGATAAGGGATGCAGCGTCGCAAGCTATCCCGGAAGAAAACCTGGTTTGCGGCGCGATCCAGGGCCGCGACAATGATCGAGATGCCTCGAGCGTTTTTGTCGCAGGGAATGGGAACCCGGGGGGAAACTGGTGCCGCTTGCGTGACTCGAACACGCGACCCCATCATTACGAATGATGTGCTCTACCAACTGAGCTAAAGCGGCCCGGGAAGCGCTAGGCCTCCAAGATGGGCTGGGTGATAGACTCAACCCGCCGCGAATTCAAGATGGCTTGCGGCGAATTCAAATAACCAACCGCGAATTCGAGCCGGAACCCGGCAATTCGTGTTGTGCTGATCCGGGCTGGAAGGATCTGTCCAGACGATGCGCCGCATGCCGAAACGCCGTATTGGGCGGTCGGTGTGGGACGGCCTCGGCGAAATATGTTGATTTCCTTGTAAAAAACCGCCGAAATCGGGTTTGTCCGGGCGCGCCGCGCAGAATGCGGCCGCCGGCCCGTTGATTGATTGGCCGCCTGCCGCTAACGATCATGGCAGGAAACGTGCAGAGGGATTTGGCTTGGACGCGATCGAAAAAGCGATCCGCAACGCCTTCGAGAAGGGCAATGCCGAGGACCGCGTCTTTCGCGAGCGGGTCTATCGTTCGGCCTTTGCCGCGCTCGACCGCGTTCTGCAGGCCAATCCCAACGTGACCGTGGAATTGGCCATCAAGCGCCGCAAGGCGGTGCAGGCCAAGATCGCCGAGATCGAATCGGAGTTCCTGCCGGCGGTTCCCGATGTCGCCGCGTTGGACGAGAGCGCCACGCCGGCGGCGGCCTCTGAAATCGCCGTGCCAGCCGAGACCGCCGCGCCGGCGCCCACGGTGGAACCGCCGACGCAAGCCACACCTGCCCAGCCATCGCCTGCGATCGTGGTCGACGGGCCGATGCAGTCTTCGGCCGCCGATGCGCCGCGCTCGCGTGTGCTGCCTGTCGTGCCCGACATCATGCCGGGCGACCTTCCCGACGCCCCGACTCTCGATACGCCTGCATCCGCCGCGGCGGAAGACGGCGAGGCGGAGGTCGCGCCAGATCGCGACGAGCGTCGGATCAGGGGGCGGCGCCTGCCGTTGACGGCGATCTTCCTCGGCGTGACGCTGCTGGCGGCCGCCGGTATCGGTATCTACTTCGCCAAGGAGACCGGCGTCTTCAAGACCGCGGCCGAGCTCGACACCGGCCCGCCCCAGGCGCCGCCGACGGTCGAGGACGACGAGGCGGCCGAGCCGCCCGCCGGGTCGCCGGAAAAGCAGGGCGACGCCGCGCAGCAGCGCGAGTGGATCAATGTCTTCTCACCTGCGGACCCGACCCATGTCGCGGCACCGGCCGATGCCAAGGCCGAGGTGATGCAGGACGACACCGGCTCATTCCTGCGCATCCGCTCCGGCGCGTCAGGCTCGGCCATCGCCTTTGACGTCGGCCAGGGCGTGCTGGAAAAGCTGGTCGGCAAGCATGCCATGTTCGACATCGTCGCGCGCTCGGAAGAGGGCAAGGAGACGCAGATCTCGGTCGACTGCAATTTCGGCGAGCTCGGTGATTGCGGCCGCAAGCGTTATGCGGTCGGGCACGAGCGCAACGAGTATCTGTTCGACGTCCAGTTCCCGGACAAGCATCCGGGCGCGGCCGGCACCATCGCCGTCAACTCCGACTTCGACAAGCAGGGCAAGTCGGTCGACATCTATGAGATCCGCGTCTCAATCGCGCAGTAATGTCGATTGCAGCTAGCGGTCGAGCAGCGCCTGCAGCGTCTCGATGCGGTCGGCCTCGGCCGCGGGCTTGTCCCAGCGCAGCCGCGAAATGCGCGGAAAGCGCATGGCGACGCCCGATTTGTGCCGGGTCGAGCGGTTGAGCCCCTCGAACGCCACCTCCAGTACCAGGCCGTTGTCGCGGTCGGCCCGCACCGAGCGCACCGGGCCGAAGCGCTCGACCGTGTTGTCGCGGACATATTTGTCGATTTGCTTCAGCTCCTCGTCGGTGAAGCCGAAATAGGCCTTGCCGACGGGCACCAGTTCCTCGGACCCTTCCGTGCCTGACCAGACGCCGAACGTGTAATCGGAGTAGAAACTGGAGCGCTTGCCATGGCCGCGCTGTGCATACATCAGCACCGCATCGACCGTGTGCGGATCGCGCTTCCACTTGAACCACGGACCCTTCGGCCGCCCGGCTAGATAGGGCGAATCCCAACGCTTCAGCATCACCCCTTCGATGATCGGATGCGGCGGCGCCTGCCGCAGTTGTTCGAGCGCCTGCCAGTCGGGGAATTCGACCAGCGGCGAAAGGTCGAAACGGCTGGGGTCGAGGGTGCCGATGAAGGCCTCGAGGCGAGCCCGTCTTTCGCGGAAGGGCAGCGTGCGCAAATCCTCGCCGCCGATCTGCAGCGCGTCGTAGCAGCGCATGAACGCTGGATATTGCTGCTGGATCTTCTGCGACACGCTCTTGCGGTTCAGCCGCTGCTGCAGGTCCGAAAACGTGCCGGTCGCCTGGCGGGGGTCGCCGACCAGCAGTTCGCCGTCGAGCGCCGCTTCGAAAGCCATTGCCGTGGCAAGATCCGGGAAGGCACCGGAGACGTCGTCGCCGGTGCGCGAATAGAGCCGGCGGATGCCACCCTCGCACACCGCCTGGACGCGGATGCCGTCCCATTTCCATTCGGCCGCATAGTCGGCCGGATCGAGCTTTTCGAGATCGCCGTCGCCGACAGGGTTGGCCAGCATCACCGGACTGAACAGGGCAAGCGCGGTCCGCTCCGGCTTGCCGGCCTTGCCTTCAAGCCAGGCGAACAGCGTGGTGTATGGCGGCGTCAGGCCGTGCCACAGCTCCTCGATTTCGGTGACGTCGACCTTGCCGAGATCGGCCAGCGCCTGTTTTGCCAGCCGCGCCGACACGCCGATGCGCAGGCCGCCGGTCACCAGCTTGATGATGGCAAAGCGAGCCGAAATGCTGGCGCTGTCGAGCAGCCTCGCCAGCACCTGCGGCCCGTCGGAGCGGCTCGCCGCCTGCAGTCTGCCGACCACCTCGGCCAGCGTCGGCGCATGGTTCGAGATATTTCCGGGTGCTTGCGGCCAGACCAGCGACACCGTCGCGGCGAGGTCACCGACATAGTCGTAGGAATAGCCGAACAGCACAGGGTCCATGCGCTCGACGACCAGCGCCCGCAGCATCGCCGGCTTGACCGCCGCGATCGACAGGTCCCCGGTTATCGCGGCGAGCGCCAGCCCGCGGTCGGGGTCTTCGACGCTGCGGAAATAGTCGGTCAGCAGCGTCAGCTTGCCGTTGCGCGACGGCGTCAGCACGAGGCGATCGAGGAGTTCGGCGAAGCGGTTCAACTCAATCGCCCTCGTCCTCATAGCCGACAAGATGCAGCGGCCGCGCCGTGATACCTTCCAACTCGCACCAGCGCACCAGCGCCTCCTCGCGGCCATGGGTCACCCAGATTTCCGCCGCGCCCGTCTCCTTGATCGTGGCGGTCAGCTCGTCCCAGTCGGCGTGGTCGGAGATGATCAGCGGCAATTCGACCCCGCCCTGCTTGGCGCGCTGGCGGATGCGCATCCAGCCCGAGGCGAAGCAGGAGATCGGGTCGGGAAAGCGCCGCGCCCAGCGGTCGGCGAAGGCCGCCGGCGGGCCGACGACGATGGCGCCCGCGAAATAGTCTTTGCCGCCGCTGTCGACCGTTGCTGGGTCGAGCTGGCCGAGGTCGATGCCCTGGCTCTGGTAATATTCGCTCAGCTTCGCCAGCGCGCCATGAATATAGATCGGCCTGTCGTAGCCGCAGTCGCGCAAGAGCCGCATGACGCGCTGTGCCTTGCCGAGCGCATAGGCGCCGATCAGGTGCGAGCGCTCCGGAAACTGCGCCGCCGATTTCAGCAGCCGGGCGATCTCCTTGGTGTCCGGCGGATGGCGGAACACCGGCAGGCCGAAGGTCGCCTCGGTGATGAAGACGTCGCATAGGACCGGCTCGAACGGCTCGCAAGTGGCATCCTTCTGGCGCTTGTAGTCGCCGGAGGCGACGATGCGCAGGCCGCGATGCTCGACCGCGATCTGCGCCGAGCCCAGCACATGGCCCGCCGGATGGAAAGTGACCGACACGCCGTTGAGGTCGATCGTCTCGCCGAGAACGGCGGCCTGCGTGGTCCCGGCAAAATCCTCGCCATAGCGCAACGCCATGATGTCGAGCGTCTGCCGGGTCGCGAGCACCGAGCCGTGGCCGGAGCGCGCATGGTCGGAGTGGCCGTGCGTGATCAGCGCGCGTTCCACCGGCCGCACCGGGTCGATGAAGAAATCGCCGGGCGGGCAGTAGAGGCCCTCGGGGCGGGGCTTGAGCAGGTCGCTGGCGCGCATGGCTTCAAGATAGTGGCTAAATCCGGCGCGGGAAGCCTGTTGCCAGAGACTGCTGACTCATCCTACAGCCAGCCGCCGGTCCGATCGCCGGTGGGATCCTTGCACCATGAAACCGTTCCAGGCCTCGTCCGGCGACCTGACCGCCGACCGCCGCGCCGACTTCGCCGAGATGCTCGGCGCCTCCGGCGATCCCACTGCTGCGGCGGAGCTGCTGCTTGGTGCGCTGGAGCTGGCGCCGCAATGGTCGGCCGGCTGGTTCCGCCTCGGCGAGATGCAGGAAGCCGCCGGCCAGCCCGATCAGGCCGCGCAGGCCTGGGCGATGGCGTTGCGGCTGGAGCCTGCGGACCGGCTGGGCGCCGCGCTGAAGCTGCAACTCGCCGGCAAGGCGCCGACGGCCGCGGCTCCGCCCAGCGCTTTCGTCGAGACGCTGTTCGACCACTATGCCGAGAGCTTCGAGGACATGCTCGTCAACAAGCTCGGCTACCGGATGCCCGAATTACTCGACCAGGCCATTCGATCGGTCCGGCCAGGGCGCTTATCGCTGGCACTCGATCTCGGCTGCGGGACCGGCCTGATGGGCGAAAGGGTGCGGCCGATCGCCGACCGGCTCGAGGGCTACGACATCTCCGCCGCCATGCTGCGGAAGGCGCGGGCCAAAGGCGTCTACGACCGACTCGTCAAGGCCGACCTGCAGGATCTTGTCTACGCCGGTCCCAAAGCCGGCCTCGTGGTCGCGGCCGACGTCTTCATCTATGTCGGCGCGCTTGAGGGCATTGTGAGGACAGTCGCCGGCATGCTTGCCGAGGATGGGTTGTTTGCGTTCTCTGTCGAGACGCTGGCCGACACGGAACCGGCCGGCGGCGATAGCTTCGCGCTGCGGCCGTCACGCCGCTACGCGCATTCCGAGGCCTATGTGCGGATCGTCCTGGCCGCTAACGGACTTTCCGTCCGGTGGCTTCAACGCACGGTCATCCGGCACGACCGCCGCGAGCCAATAGATGGCCTGGCCGTGGTGGCGGGCAAATCACCAACGCTGTGATCCCCCTCTGTCCCCGCCGAGTCCCCGCCGAGCTCCGTTTGCTGCGAAAAAGCCCGAATCGCGTGTCGGGGTTGCGCTGGGCGGATACCGAAAAGAGAGGAAGATACCATGCGCTGGAAGATCATGGTTTTGGCCTCGTGCCTGGCAACGGCCGGCTGCGTCGGCGGCACCTCGATGTCGGAACGCCAGGACGAGGACGTGCAGTCCTCGCTGCAATACGACAACGTGCCTTGCGATCAGCTGATTGCCCAGCGCAACGCCCTGGCCGAGCAAAGCCAACTGCCGACAACGGCCAAGACGACCTTCTCCAATCCGGCCATGGGCTTCGGCCCGTTCACACCGGATATGCGTTCGAAGGCCAGGCGCGATGCCGACAAGGCGGCAGGCCAGATCGACGCCATGAACCGATCGATCGAACGCCGGGACTGCGGCAAGCCGGCGAAGAAGAACAAGTTCGAGCTGCCCGGGTCAGAACCTTCCTGAGGATTTAGTAGCCGGCCTCGCGGTCGACGACATTGTCGAGCTTCTCGCCGCGCTCGTACGCCGCCATCTGCCGCAGCATGATCGGCACCAGATGCACGGGATCCGAGGTCGCCGCCGCATGCGGCGTCACGAACACTTTCGGATGCGCCCATAGCGGGCTGGTCTTCGGCAACGGCTCGACCTCGAACACGTCGAGGCTCGCCTCCTTCAGCGTGCCGTCGTCCAGCGCGCGCAGGATGTCGGCGTCCTTCTGCAGGCGTCCGCGTCCGGCATTGATCAGCACCGAGCCGCCGAGGCCGTTGCGCCTGCGCAGCTCCTTCAGGAGACTGTAGCTGACGATGCCTTGCGTCTGGGCCGTCAGCGGCAATAGCACCACCAATATGTCGGTGGCGTTGAGGAAGGGGATCAGCCCGGCCTCGCCCGCATAGGTGGAAACACCTTTCATCGGCCGCTCGGTGCGCGACCAGCCATTGACCGCGAAGCCGAGCGACAGCAACACCGATGCCGCGGCGCGGCCGAGATTGCCGAGCCCCATGATGCCGACCGAGATGTCGCCGGCCGGGCGCTGCGGCGGCTCGTGCCAGGTCTTCTTCTTCTGCTGCGCCTGATAGAGCATGCCCTGGCGGTGATGGTCGAGCACGCGCCAAACCACGTACTCGGTCATGTATTGGGTGAGGTTGTCGGCGACTACCTTGACGATCGGCACGTCGGGCAGGCCGGGATCGGCGAAGATGTGGTCGACGCCGGCGCCGATCGAGAAGATGGCGCGCAGATTGGGCAGGGACGAAAGTAGATTGGCCTTCTGCTTCCACACCACCGCATAGGTGATCGAAGGATCGCTGGCGCCGTCCGGCTCCAGCACCACCTCGCGCTCGGCCGAGAGCAGCTCGCGCCAACGCTGCGGATGAAAGCCGGTGACGGCAAGCAGGACGCGGCCCTTTTCCATGTGCGGATTTTTCTTCCCAGTCATTTCAGTTCTGGCCTTGGGCTCAACCTATTCGCTGACCACACCGGTCGGTGCCGTCTCGATCCGGAATGCGGCCGAGATCAGCGCCCGAGTATAGTCCGTTTGCGGGCTGCCAAAAATCTGTTCTGACGGCCCGGTTTCGACGATCTGGCCATTGCGCATGACGATGACGTCGTTGGCAAGCGCGCGGATGACTTTCAGGTCGTGGCTGATGAACAGATAGGCGAGATCATGCTTGACCTGCAGGTTGCGCAACAGGTCGACGACCTGCGCCTGCACGCTCATGTCGAGGGCCGAGGTCGGCTCGTCCAGCATGACGAAGCGCGGGTTGAGCACCATGGCGCGGGCGATCGCCACGCGCTGGCGCTGGCCGCCGGAGAATTCGTGCGGGTAGCGGTTGCGCGTCTCGGGATCGAGACCGACCTCTTTCAGCACGTCGACGACCTTGTCGTCGCGCTGGTCGGGCGTGAGCTTCGGCTCGTGGATCTTAAGCCCTTCCTCGATGATCTCGGCGATCGACATGCGCGGGCTGAGCGAGCCGAATGGATCCTGGAAGACGATCTGCAACTCGCGCCGGAGCGGCCGCATGGCATTGAAGGAGAGCTGGTTGATGTCGCGCCCGTCGAACTGGATGGTTCCGGTCGACGAGATCATCCTGGCCAGCGCCAGCCCAAGCGTCGTCTTGCCCGAGCCGGATTCGCCGACCACGCCGAGCGTCTGGCCGGCGCGCACGGTGACGTCGATGCCGTCCACCGCCTTCACATTGTCGACGGTGCGGCGGAAGAAGCCGCGCCTGATCGGGAACCAGACCTTGATGTCCTTCCCCGTCATCACCGCCTTGGCGTCCGCGTTGGCGGCAGGCGGCTTGCCTTTGGGCTCGGCCGCCAGCAAGTGCTTGGTATAGGCATGCTGCGGGTTGGCGAAGATGTCCTTGGTCGGGCCGCTCTCGACGATCTTGCCCTTGGTCATCACGCAGACTCGGTCGGCGATCTTCCGGACGATGCCGAGATCATGGGTGATGAACAGCATCGACATGCCCTTGCGGGCTTTCAGTTTGGCTAGCAGTTCGAGGATCTGCGCCTGCACGGTGACGTCGAGCGCGGTCGTCGGCTCGTCGGCAATCAAAAGCTCCGGCTCGTTGGCCAGCGCCATGGCGATCATGACGCGCTGGCGCTGGCCGCCGGACAGCTGGTGCGGATAGGCGTCGAGTCGCTTTTCCGGCTCGCGGATGCCGACCTCGTTGAGCAGTTCCAGCGTGCGGGCGCGGGCCTGCCGGTCGCCAAGCCCCTGGTGCAGCTTCAGCACCTCGACGATCTGCTGCTCAATCGTATGCAGCGGATTGAGCGAGGTCATCGGCTCCTGGAAGATCATGGTGATCTTGTTGCCGCGCACGCGCCTCAGCGCCCGCTCGTCCATGGACAACAGGTCGGCGCCCTGGAACAGGATCCGACCCGACGGGTGGCTGGCTGTCGGATAGGGCAGCAGTTTCAGCACCGACAGCGCCGAGACCGACTTGCCGGAACCGGACTCGCCGACCAGCGCCACCGTCTCGCCCTTGGCGATGTCGAAGGCGATATGGTCGACGGCCAGCGACTGCTTGCCGCCTTGCGCGAAGGCAACGCTCAAATCGCGAATGGAAAGCAGGGGCTCGCTCATTTGAACGTCTTGCGCGGATCGAAGGCGTCGCGCGTCGCCTCGCCGACGAAGACCAGCAGCGACAACATCAGCGAGATGACGATGAAGGCGGAGATGCCGAGCCACGGCGCGTTGAGGTTGCGCTGCGCCTGTTTCAGCATTTCGCCGAGCGAGGCCGAGCCCGGCGGCAGGCCGAAGCCGAGATAGTCGAGCGAGGTCAATGTCGAGATCGAGCCTGAAAGCAGGAAGGGCAGGAAGGTCAGCGTCGCCACCATGGCGTTGGGCAGAAGGTGGCGGAACATGATGGTCAGGTTGGGCACGCCAAGAGCGCGCGCGGCGTTGACATATTCGAAGTTGCGGGCGCGCAGGAACTCGGCCCTGACCACGCCCACCAGCGCCACCCAGGAGAACAAGAGCATCAGGCCGAGCAGGATGAAGAAGCCGGGCGGCAGGATGGCGGCCACGATGAGGAGCAGATAAAGCACCGGGATCGCCGACCAGATCTCGATGAAGCGCTGGAACAGAAGGTCGGTCCAGCCGCCGAAATAGCCCTGCATGGCGCCGGCCGCCACGCCGACCAGCGACGACCCCACCGTCAGGATCAGGCCGAACAGGACGGAGATCCTGAAGCCGTAGATAAGCCGCGCCAGCACGTCCCGCGCCTGGTCGTCGGTACCCAGCCAGTTCCAGTTGCCGACCGAGCAGTCCGGATCGGCGGCGCCTTGCGGGTATTGATTGCAGAGCGTCTTCTTGTCGTAGAGCCAGGACGGCTTGGTCGGTGCCGCCTCGGGAATGGCGTTGTTGACCGTCTGGTAGGAGTAGCGCACCGGCGGCCAGATCATCCAGCCATTGGCGTTGATCTCGTCCTGGATGACGGGGTCGCGATAATCGGTAACGGCATAAAAGCCGCCGAATTTCTCTTCCGGATAGGCGATCAGCACCGGAAACAGGATCTCGCCCTTGTAGGAGGCGATGATAGGCTTGTCGTTGGCGATGAACTCGGAAAACAGCGACAGCACGAACAGGATGAGAAAGATCCACAACGACCAGAAGCCGCGCCGGTTCGACTTGAAGTTCTGCAGGCGCCGCCGGTTGAGCGGCGACAGCCAGGGGCGGGCGATGCGGGGGGGCGTCGTTCCGGCAGCGGCTTCCGCCATCAGACGTCCCTCCGCTCGAAATCGATGCGCGGATCGACCCAGGTGTAGATCAGGTCGGACAGAAGATTGATGAACAGGCCGAGCAGCGAGAAAATGTAGAGGTTGGCGAACACCACCGGATAGTCGCGGTCGACGACGGACTTGAAGCCGAGCAGCCCGAGGCCGTCGAGCGAGAAGATGTTCTCGATCAACAGCGACCCGGTGAAGAAGGCCGAGATGAAGGCGCCTGGAAAGCCGGCGATGACAATCAGCATGGCGTTGCGGAAGACGTGGCCGTAGAGCACCTTGCGCTCCGACAGGCCCTTGGCGCGCGCCGTCACCACATACTGCTTGCGGATCTCTTCCAGGAACGAGTTCTTGGTGAGCAGCGTCGTGGTGGCGAAAGCCGACAGCACGAGCGCCGTCAGCGGCAGGGTCATGTGCCAGAAATAGTCGACGATCTTGTCCGGCCAGGACAACTGGTCCCAATTGTCCGAAACGATGCCGCGCAGCGGGAACCAGTCCCAGAACGAGCCGCCGGCAAACAGCACCATCAACAGGATGCCGAACAGGAAGCCGGGGATGGCATACCCGACGATCACCACGCCGCTGGTCCAGACGTCGAAGGTAGAGCCGTCCTGGACCGCCTTGCGGATGCCGAGCGGGATCGAGATCAGGTAGGACAAAAGCGTGATCCACAGGCCGATGGAGATCGACACCGGCATCTTTTCCAGGATGAGGTTGAGCACCGAGATGTCGCGGAAATAGCTGTCGCCGAAGTCGAAGCGGGCATAGTTCCACAGCATCATGCCGAAGCGTTCGAGCGGCGGCTTGTCGAAGCCGAACTGCTGTTCCAATTTCTTGATGAATTCGGGATCGAGCCCCTGGGCGCCGCGGTATTTCGAGCTGACGTCGCCGGCCACATCGACATTGCCGCCGCCACCGGCATCGCCGCCACCGCCGCCAAGGCGATCGGTGCCGCCCTGGTTGGTGAGCCTGGCGATCACCTGCTCCACCGGCCCACCGGGCGCAAACTGGATAACGGCGAAAGAGATCGCCATGATGCCGAACAGGGTCGGGATCATCAGAAGGATGCGGCGCAGTATGTAAGCGCCCATCAGGCCGCCCGTCCTGTGCGAACGGAGATGTCAGGCTTTGCCAATCTTTGCCGCCTTGCCCTTGTCGATCCACCACAGCGTCTCGACCGGGAAGCCGAAATCGGGTTTCTGCTCGAGAAAGCCGAACATGTCCCAATAGGCGACGCGGTGATTCGCGAGATAATATGTTGGAATCCAGTCTAGCCGCGCGCGCAAGACCCGGTCGAGCGCTCTGAGCGCCGTAACCAGTTCCGATCGACTGTTGGCTTTGCCGGCCGCCACGATCAGCGCGTCGATGGCCCGGCTTTCGGTGCCGGGATAGTTGCGCTGTCCCGGCGTTTTCGCCATGCGCGAGTCGTAGAGTATCTCGAGGCCGTCGGCCGTCGGCGTCGCCCCGATCGACCAGGCGAGCATGTTGAAATCGAAGTCGAAATCGCTTTGCCGCCGTTCATATTGCGTCGAATCGACCTGCCGGATCGAAACGTCGATCCCTATGGCCTTCATGTTCTCGGCCCATGGCGTGAAAATGCGAACGATGCCGTCATCCTCGGCCAGCATTTCCACCTGCAGTCGCTCGCCCTTCTCGTTGACGACGAAGTTGCCCGCTCGCTTCCAACCGGCCTCGGCAAGCAGTTTCGAGGCCGCGCCCAGCAGCTTGCGGTCGTGACCCGAACCGTCGGAGACGGGCTGCATCACCGGTTCGCCGAAAGTCTCCTGCGGCAACTCGGCCCGAAACGGCTCCAGCAAGGCCAGTTCCTGAGGCGAGGGCAAGCCTTCGGCCTTGTAGTCCGACCGCTCGAAATTCGATTGCGAGCGTTCGTAGGAGCCGAAGAACAGAGCCCGCCTGATCCATTCGAAATCGAAGCAGTTGGCGATTGCCCGTCTCACGCGCGCATCGCGGAACTGCGGCCGGCGCTGGTTTAGCGCCACGGACTGCATGGATGGCGATTTCTCGCCGGGAAACTCGCGTTTGACGACCTTGCCGTCCTTCAACGCCGGAAAGTCGTAACCGGTCGCCCATACCCGCGAGGTGAATTCCTCACGAAAATGTGTGTCGCCTTTCTTGAAGGCCTCGAACGCCGCCTGGCGATCAAGATAGAAGTCGATACGGATGCGGTCGAAATTGTTGAGACCACGGTTCACGGCAAGATCGCGGCCCCAATAGTCGGCGACGCGATCATACTCGACGGTCTGTCCGGCCACCACGCGCCCCAACTTGTACGGTCCGGAGCTCAGCGGCGGTGTCATCGTCGAGGCATCGAAATCGTTGGCCGTGTAAAAGGCCTTGGACACGATCGGCATTGCGACGACCGAAAGGATGTTCTGCGCGGACTGTTCGCCATCGAAGGTGAGGTCGAGCGTGACGGGATCGACCGCGACCGCTTCCGTCATGTATCGCAGCGCCTTGGACAGGTTCGGATGGCCCCGATCCTTGTACAGCGTCAATGCGAAGGCGATGTCCGCGGCGGTCATGGGCGAACCGTCGTGAAAGCGCGCTTGCCGTCGCAGGTCGAAACGGAAGCCGTTGCGGTCCTGCGACAAGGTCACGGACTCGGCAAGCAAGCCGTAGACGGCATCCGGCTCATCGAGAGCGCTTGTCATCAGTGAATCGAAACAGAGCTCGGTGCGGGGAGGCGAATCGCCTTTCAGCACCAGTGAATTCAACGTGTTGAAGGTCAGGAAACTCTGATTCAAGGTGGCGTTCGGCGGCGCGAAATTCATCTGGCCGCCCTTGGGCGCGTCCGGATTGACGTAGTCGAAATGGGTGAAATCAGGCTTGTATTTGAGGTCGCCGAAGGCCGACAGGCCGTGCAGTTTCACGCCGGTCGCCGTGGTGGCGAAAGCTCGCCCCGGCAACAGGGCTGCGGCCGCGGCGGCACCGCCGAGTGCCAGGAAATCGCGGCGCGAGGCCATCAATTGCTACCCTTGTATTTGGCGGCCAGCGCCCTTTCCTTCTCGGGGGCGATCCACCAGGAACTCTGGTCGGCGCCGCTGTAGGTCGGCTGCTTTTGCGGGATGCCGAACTTGTTCCAGTAGGCGAGCCACAACACTGCGCGGTAGTATTGCGGCACCACATAGAAGTTCCACAGCAGCACCCGGTCGAGCGCGTGGGTGGCGGCGACGAGGTCGTCGCGGTCGGTGGCAAAGATGATGCGGTCGACGAGCGCGTCGACGACCGGATCCTTGATGCCGGCATAGTTGCGCGACCCCGGCTTATCGGCGGCCTTCGAGCTCCAGAAGTCGCGCTGCTCGTTGCCGGGCGATTCCGACTGCCCGAGCTGACCTATGATGACGTCATAATCGAAATTGTTGACGCGGTTGACATATTGGGTCTGGTCGATGATGCGCAGCGTCGCATCCACTCCGATCTTGCGCAGATTGGCGATCCAGGGACTGGCGATCACCTGGTCGGTGTCGTTCCAGCCCAAAATCTCGAACTTGAACGGCGCGCCGGTCTTGGCGTTCACCATCTTGCCGCCCTTGATGACCCAGCCGGCCTTGGCGAACAGCTCGACCGCCTGCTTCAGATATTTCCGCTCGGCCTGAGGGGTATCGTAGACCGGCAGCTTGAATTCCTCGGTGAAGAGCTCGGATGGCAGCTTGTCGCGGTACTTTTCCAGGATTTCCAGCTCTTTGCCCTGGGGCAGGCCGCTGGATGCCAGTTCCGTGCCCTGGAAATAGCTCTGCGTGCGGGTGTTGAAACCATAGAAAAGCGTGCGGTTCATCGTCTCGAAATCGAACGGATAGGTCAGTCCCTCGCGCACCAGGCGATCCCCAAACAGGGGACGCCGCTGGTTCAGCATGAAGGCCTGCATCGGCTCGGGAGAGGTGGTCTTGAATTCCTGTTTGATGACGTCGCCGGTCTGGATCGCCGGAAAATTGTAAAACGTCTTCCAGCGCTTCGAGCTGTTTTCCGGCTTGATGTCGTCGAGTCCGCCTTTGGTGAAAGCCTGCCAGGCGGCATTGTCATCAAGGATATAGGTGAAGCGCTGCGTGTCGAAATTCTCACGCCCGATCTTCACCGGCAGCTTGGCGGCCCAGTAGTCAGGCACGCGCTGCCAGACGATCTCCGAGCCCGGCTTGAAGCTGGCGATCTTGTAGGCAGCGGAGCCGAGCGGCGGTTCCAGCGTCGGTCTGGTGACGTCGCGCTTCTTGCCATTGGCGTCGGTGCCTTCCCACCAGTGCTTCGGCAGCACGGCGAGGTCGCCGATGATCTTCGGCAGCTCGCGATTGCCCTTCTGGTTGAAATGGAACTCGACCTCGCGGTCCGAGATGGCGACGGCGTCGGTAACGTTCTCGAAATAGCGGCTGTATTGCGGGCTGTTGGCCTTCAGCACCTGGAACGACCAGATCACATCGTCGGTGGTGATTGGCTGGCCGTCGTGCCATTTGGCCCTCGGGTCCAGCCGATACGTCGCCGAGGAATAGTCGACCGGATATTTGTAGGCGTCGGCGATCAGCGGATGGCTGGTGCTGCCCTCGTCGGTCGACTGCTCCATCAGCGTGTCGTAGAGCAGCCCTCCGCCGAAGCCGACGAGCCCCGCGGCCGGCGAGCCCTGCACGATGTAGGGGTTGAAGCTGTCGAAGGTGCCGAGAACGACGGAATTGTAGGTGCCGCCCTTCGGCGCGTCCGGATTGACATAGTCGTAGTGCTGGAAGTTGTCGCCGTATTTGGAGTCGCCGATCAGCGAGGAGGTGGTGCGCCATTCATCCGCGAAGCCGGCCTGCAGGCTGCCGGCAAGGGCGGCCGCGACCAGCACGGAGTTGAGAAGCGTTCGGCCAACCGTCATGCGTTCTCCTCTAGCGAACAATCCCCACCGGCAATCTAGATCATTTGACGACCGTGGAAACCGCAATGCGCAGGCTTTGTCGCCGCACATGCTGTTTTCCTAACAGAAAAGCCGGGACGAACCCGGCTTTTCTGAGGATGTCTTTATGACAAATTGTTTATTGAGCGGGTGCCGCCGGCTTGGCGGGCGCGGCGCCCTCGGCCGGCGCGGCGCCTTCCGCAGGCTTGGCCTCGGCCGAAGCACCCGGCGCCGGCAGCGGCTTCGGGCTGTCCGACAGCGTACGCAGATAGGCGATCACGTTGGCGCGGTCCTCGTCCTTCGGCAGGCCGGCAAAGCCCATCGCCGTGCCCTTGACGAACTTCTTCGGCGAAGTGATGAAATGGTTGAGGTTGTCGTACGTCCACTTCTCGGCGCCGCCCTTGGAAAAATCCTTCATGCCGGCTGAATAGGCGAAGCCCTCATGCTCGGCGACGGGTCGGTCGATAATGTCCCAGAGATCGGGGCCGACCTTGTTCGGACCACCCTTCTCGCCGGAATGGCAGGCCTGGCATTTCTTGAACACGGCCGCGCCCGCCTCGACATTGGCGGTGGCGAGCAGGTCGGCGATCGGCTTGGCTTCCGCGGCCGGGGCGGCGGCGGCGCCTTCGGCGGGCTCTGCCGCCTCGATGGCGAAGCCGGGCTTCTCGGGCGCGGGCGACGCAAACAGCGCGTCGGAGACGATGCCGACCGAGAAGACGACAAAGACGGTGCCAAGGAGACCGGCGAGCAGCTTGTTGACTTCGTTGGAATCCATACGCCCCTTGCTCCCTTTTCCGGCGGACCGATCCGTCCACTCCGTCCGTCGGTGTCCCGAACCGACCTCTCAGCCCGGTCAAATCGGGCGGAAACTAGGTCTTTTGCTCCGGCGTTGCAACACCTATAAGGGCGCTTCCAGTGAGACCTTTTGCCACTTTCGCCAGCCCTCTTTTGCAACGCCCCGTCGCACCGATGTCAACGCTCATCCTGATCCCGGCCCGCATGGCCTCGACCCGCCTGCCGGGCAAGCCGCTGGCCGACATTTTTGACGTGCCGATGATCGTCCATGTCGCCCGCCGCGGCGCCGAGGCCGGGCTTGGCCGGGTCGTGGTGGCGACAGACACCGAGGCCGTGGCGGAGGCCGTGCGCGCGCACGGCTTTGAGGCCGTGATGACCCGTGACGATCACCAGTCCGGCTCCGACCGCATTTTCGAGGCGCTAACAGTGCTCGATCCGGAGAAAAAGGTCGAAACCATCGTCAACGTGCAGGGCGACCTGCCGACCATCGATCCGCAGATCATCCGCGCGTCGCTGAGGCCGCTCGAGGACAAATCGGTCGACATCGCCACACTCGGCGTCGAGATCGTCCGCGACGAGGAGAAGACCAATCCGAACGTCGTCAAGATCGTCGGCTCGCCGCTGTCTGCGACACGGCTCAGGGCGCTCTATTTCTCCCGCGCCACCGCGCCCTGGGGCGAGGGGCCGCTCTATCACCATATCGGCCTCTACGCCTATCGGCGTGCCGCGCTGGAGCGCTTCGTCGCGCTGAAGCCGTCGCCGCTGGAACGACGCGAGCGGCTGGAGCAGTTGCGGGCGCTGGAGGCCGGCATGCGCATCGATGCCGAGATCGTGCAATCCGTGCCGCTCGGCGTCGACACGCCCGACGACCTGGAGCGCGCCAGGGAAATCCTTTCAACCTGAGATATTAGGCATGCCTGAAAAGACCAACAGAATATCCTTCCAGGGCGAGCCGGGCGCCAATTCCGACACTGCTTGCCGCAACATGTTCCCGTCGATGGAGCCGTTGCCGTGCCCGACCTTCGAGGATGCCTTCGTCGCGGTCGAGACCGGCAAGGCCGAGCTCGCCATGATCCCGATCGAGAACACGATCGCCGGCCGTGTCGCCGACATCCATCATCTCCTGCCGGAATCGCGGCTGCACATCGTCGGCGAATATTTCCTGCCGATCCATTTCCAGTTGATGGTGCTGCCGGGCGTGCAGCGCGAAGCGATCAAGACCGTGCACAGCCACATCCATGCGCTCGGCCAGTGCCGCAAATACATCCGCAAGAATGGCTGGAAGCCGGTCGTCGCCGGCGACACGGCGGGCTCGGCGAAGATGGTCTCCGAGGTCAAGGACCGCACCATAGCGGCGCTCGCGCCGGCGCTCGCAGCGGAGCTTTACGGCCTCGACATCATCGAGAAGAACGTCGAGGACACGGACAGCAACGTAACCCGCTTCGTCGTGCTGACAAAGAACAAGCAATGGGCCGAGCGCCCTTCGGCCGACGCCAGGATGATGACCACCTTCATCTTCCGCGTCCGCAACGTGCCGGCGGCGCTCTACAAGGCGATGGGCGGCTTCGCCACCAACGGCATCAACATGACCAAGCTCGAGAGCTACCAGCTCGGCGCCTTCACCGCGACGCTGTTCTATGCCGACATCGAGGGTCACCCGGACGATCCGCTGGTCAAGCTGGCGCTCGACGAGCTGCGCTTCTTCTCGCGTGAGATGCGCATCCTCGGCGTCTATCCGGCAAGCGCGTCGCGCGAGCAATGGAAGGTGGCCGACTAACACTCTCGTTTCAACGCTTGGTGTCGAAGGCTCGATCCGAGCCAATCAGCCGTGCGATCTTGTCGATCGTCGCGCGCACCTCCGGCAACTTGCGATCATCGCCGTGCACCACCAGCCATTGTTCATGTGACAGTTCCTCGATCACGTCATCCGTGCGAACCAGATCGGTGTGGGCGTCGCCAACGAAACAGGGCAGCACCACATGGCCAGCGCCAGCAAGCGCGAGGTCAAGGAGTGAGCGCGGCTGAGTGACCTCAAAGCGGATTTGATCTCGTTTGTTGGCGCGCACCCAGATTGCTGATGGTGTGTTCACCGTAGCCGCGATCCAATCAGATTTTCGAACGGCATTCGGGTGTGAATAGGGAGCAAATGCTACGGTCTTTGTCCTGCGAGCCGCGAGTCCTGGCTCGGACGGCCTGCGATTTCGAATCCCGATCAACGCCTCGCGCCTGCCGATGTTCTGCACCTCCTCAACGGCGCTGAAGACGATACTCCGGTCGGTCACGCCCAGTTTCTCAATGTTGCGGGCCAGGTACCACGTCATCCAGGTGCCCGCGGACACACGGATGGGCGCCGACGCGTTTCGTCGTGAAAACGCCCTTGTGATATCAAGGAACCGCTGCTCAATGGTCTCCGCCTGGGATGTCAGCGCTCGACCTGCTGCGGTCAACTCGTAGCCGGATGGCAGTCGAGAGAACAACTCGGCGCCCAACGCCCGCTCAAGATCGACGATATGTCGGCTCAGCGTTGCCGCACTCTGGCCGACAGCCTTCGCTGCGGATGAAAGGCTTCCATCGCGCGCGACTGCCAGAAAGATTCTCAGATCCGACCAGTCGACAGTCATTTCATTCATGCAAAACCCTCTTCATTTTTGAAGACTCCCATCTGAGATTGATCTGGCGCCATATCAAGACCGGACAGCCAGCGGAGAACATATTTTATGGCAGCGAAAATTCACTTGGGATCGCGCATTGGCATGGGTTGCTGGGCAATCGGCGGTCACTTTTGGTCAGGCGAGACCCCGGTCGGGTATTCCGGCGCGGACGACCGCGAATCCGTAAAAACCATTCATGCGGCATGGGATGGTGGAGTTCGGCTCTTCGATACGTCGGCGGTGTATGGCGCCGGGCACTCGGAGGAGCTTTTGGGCGAGGCGCTCTCAGGCCGTTCGGAGGCAGTTATCGTGTCGAAATTCGGCCATTCCTTCGATCCGGCCTCCCGCCAGATGACTGGCTCTAGGTTCGATCCCGAATATGTGCGCTGGTCGGTTGGTGAGAGCCTTCGCCGACTGGGCCGAGACGGCATCGACGTGATGTTGCTCCACTTGAACGATCTCTCGATCGAACATGCGGAACCGGCGTTTGAGGTTTTGGAGCAGCTTGTTCGAGCCGGAGACATTCGAAGCTACGGCTGGAGCACCGACTTTCCATCAAGCGTCCAGGCGTTCGCTGACCGGAGCGGCTTTTCAACGGTCCAGCACTCGATGAACGTTTTCTTCGATGCACCCGCAATGTGCAAAGCCGCATATGATAACAGTTTGGCGCAGCTGACCCGGTCGCCACTCGCCATGGGCGTGCTAACAGGCAAATTCTCGGATGGACGGACCGTTCCGCCAGACGACGTCAGGTCGGTTCCCGCGGATTGGCAGGTATATTTTGAAGCGTCGCGCGCCCGTTCCGAGTTGACAGAGCAGATTGATGCTATCCGCGATTTGCTCACCGCTGGCGGGCGGACGCTCGGTCAGGGTGCCTTGTGCTGGCTGCTATCGAAAGGTGGCAACATTCACCCCATCCCCGGCGCAAAAACCCCCGAGCAGGCTGTCGAGAACGCCGCGGCCATGGAATTTGGGCCGCTGTCGGAGACCGTGATGGCTGAGATCGAAACCATTCTCCAAAGACCGCCAGAAGGTGAGTTTCGTGCTCGATAGCTTCGCAATGGCCACTCTGGATCGAACGCGGTCGTTCGCAGTGACTGGATATCAACTCCAGCCGAGCGGCACGTAGTCGATCTCCATGAACGCCTCGACCTCGGGCACCCAGCGATCGCGGACAAAAGCGACGTGGTCGGGGTGCTCGTTGTACCTTGTGTAGGCAGCCTGGTCGGCGAACTCCATCGAGAAGCCGAAGCGGTAGTCGTTCTTGGGGCTGACCTGCCGCAACTGCTCGAAATGCGTGACACCCTTGATCCCGGTCAGGATCTTCCTGGCGTCATGGAGGAAGCGCTTTTCCTCCAGCGAATGCGGCGCATGCTTCAGCGTGAACACGACTGTGTGACGGATCATCTTTCGCTTTCCCTCATTCAGCTATTCGGCATCGACCCAGGCGCGGATGAGATGGTGCGCGATCGCACCCTTGGGCGGCGTGACCAGATTGCCGGGATGCGCCCTGTCCAGCATCAGGCGCACCTCGTCGCGCAAAAACCACCGGCAGTCTTCCAACTCGTTGAGGTCGGCCTGGATGTCGTCGTTGAGCGGCTCGCCGAAGCACCCGATCATCAGCGAATAGGGGAAAGGCCAGGGCTGGCTGGCGTGGTAGACGACGCGGCCAAGCTGGATGCCGGCCTCCTCCAGCGTCTCGCGGCGCACCGCCGCCTCGATCGTCTCGCCCGGCTCGATGAAGCCCGCCAGCGCTGAATACATGCCAGGCCCGAAATGACGGCCACGCCCGAGCAGGCACTTGTCCGCCGTCACCGTCAGCATGATCGCCACCGGATCAGTCCGTGGAAAATGGTCGGTGCCGCAGGCCGGGCAGTGCCGCCTGTAGCCGCCGGCGCGCATTTCCGAACGGCTGCCGCATTTGCTGCAGAAGGCGTGGCTGGCGTGCCAGGCAAGAAGGGCCGCCCCTTGCGCCAGCGCGCCGGCCGCCGCCTCGTCGATCAGGCCTTGCATGTAGACGGACCGGTAGTCGATCGCCTTGATGGTCTCGGGAAGCTGCTCCGGCTCAACGCCCGCTGGCACCGCCAGCACGGGGCCGGCCTCGGAAAAGCCGAGCAGCACGCCGCGGTCGAGCGAGACGTCGAAGGCTTTGCTTTCGGTTGCGCCGAACCAGGGGTCGAAGCTGCCGTCCTCATGTTTCAGATAGAGCCGGCCGCCATGCATCAGCAGCAGCCGCGTCGAGGGATCGGCGAGCGCCTGCTCGACGGAATCGTCGGCGCGGGTCTCCGATTGCCGGTCGATCTGGTTGCCGGCGAAGCCGACGAACTGGCTGGGCTCCCGCAAGGGTGCGTCAAACAGGCGGAAGGGCATGGGGACTCAGAGCTTTATGGACACGGGTCAGCTTATAGCGCCGCCTTGATCGTTTCGGCAAACCGGCGGATCTCGGAATTACTGTAGGGTTCGCGCAGGCCATGTCCCCAGACCGGCCCCGGCCATGCCGGATCGCCTTCCGAGCGCGCGATGACGTGGATGTGCAGCTGCCGCACGATGTTGCCCAGCGCGCCGGTATTGATCTTGGTGCAGCCTGTCGCCTTCTTCAGCGCTTGCGCCACCATGTTGGTCTCGAAGGTCAGCATCGCCTGGTCGAGCGGCGTCAGGTCATGGATTTCCTCCACGCCCGGCCGCTGCGGCACCAGGATGAGCCATGGCCAGCGGCAGTCGTTCATCAGCCTGAGTTCGCACAGGCCGAGCCACATCAGCTGCTCGCTGTCCGCCTCCAGCCTGGCGTCGAGCGTGAATCCGGCCTTGAGGCCCGGCAGCATTGGCGTTTCCCTCACTTTTTTGGACTTTGCACCGTCTTTTTGACCGATGAACGCTAGAGCGGCTGCAGAGGGGCTGCAAGCGAATCATTGGCCGGTATTGCGGATTTGAAGACGCGCCCGCCAGTACGCCGCGCACGACCGGCGCCGCCGATTCCGCTCCGCCCTTGCATTTCATCGTCGAATTGCCGATATGGAGGCCGGGAGGTTGGTGGTGGACGATCCACTCGCCAACCGGGTCAGGTCCGGAAGGAAGCAGCCCTAACGAGCCCGGAACGGGTCATTGTTCCAGCCTCCCACCTCTTCGCCTTTCTTTCGCGACATTGACGGCGTCAAGCCGTGCGGGCGAAACTATGCGCAGGAAACGGCCGCCTTCCGTCGCGGTCCTGGGAGCTTTGACGGCGAATGAGCGAAGCCGGAAATTCGGGGGCGGAAAGCCTGGGGACAGGCAAGGCTGGCGCCTATCGCGTTCTGGCGCGCAAATACCGCCCTTCGAATTTCTCCGAGCTGATCGGCCAGGAACCGATGGTCCGCACGTTGACCAATGCCTTCGCCTCCGGCCGCATCGCCCAGGCCTGGATGCTGACCGGCGTCCGAGGTGTCGGCAAGACGACCACGGCCCGCATCCTGGCCCGGGCGCTGAACTACAAGACCGCCACCGTCGACCAGCCTTCGGTCGATCTTTCCATCCCCGGCGAGCATTGCCAGGCGATCATGGAAGGACGTCATGTCGATGTCATCGAGATGGACGCCGCCTCGCACACCGGCATCGACGACATCCGCGACATCATCGAGCGCGTGCGCTACGCGCCGGTCTCGGCCCGCTACAAGGTCTACATCATCGACGAAGTGCACATGCTCTCCACCCAGGCCTTCAACGGCCTGCTGAAGACGCTCGAAGAGCCGCCACCGCACGTCAAATTCATCTTCGCGACCACCGAGATCCGCAAGGTGCCGATCACAGTCCTGTCGCGCTGCCAGCGCTTCGACCTGAGACGCATCGATGCCGGCGCCCTGGTCGCGCACCTGTCAGCGATCTCCGCCAAGGAAGGCATTTCGGTCGACGACGACGCGCTGGCGATGATCGCGCGCGCCGCCGAAGGCTCGGCGCGCGATTCACTCTCCATCCTCGACCAGGCGATCGCCCATGGCAGCGGCGCGGTCAGCGCCGAGGCGGTGCGCGCCATGCTCGGCCTCGCCGACCGCGCCCGCATCGTCGACCTGTTCGAGCATGTCATGAAGGGCGACGTCGCGGCGGCATTGGCCGAATTCCGCGCCCAGTACGACACCGGCGCCGATCCGGCCGCGGTGCTGACCGACCTTGCCGAATTCAATCATCTCGTCACCAGGCTGCGCTTCGTGCCGACGGCCGCCGACGATGCTTCGCTGTCGGAGGATGAACGCCGGCGCGGCGGCGATTTCGCCAGGACGCTGTCGGTGCGCGTGCTGTCCAGGACATGGCAGATGCTGCTGAAGGCCATTCCCGAGGTGCAGTCTTCGAACCGGCCGGTGAGCGCTGCCGAGATGGTGCTGATCCGGCTCGCGCATGCTGCCGACCTGCCGACGCTGGACGAGGCGCTGAAGTCGCTGGAAGGCGCTTCGCCGGTTCCGAATGGCGCGCCGCGCGCCAACGGGGCCCCAGCAAGCCCGGGCAATGGCGGCGCAAGCGCCGTGGCGCAGGCGCGCATGCCTTCGGCCAGCGGCGGCTCGCAGACGATGCGGCTGGTCGAGGCGCAGCCCGTGCCTACTGCCTTCGTCCCGGCACCGGAACCGGTCGTCGAAGCGCCCGCTGTTCCGGTCAAGTCGCTGGCCGACATTGCCGCCCTTGCCGATTCCAATCGCGACATCGCCTTCAAGGTTTTGATCAAGCGCTGCGTGCGGCTGGTGCGCGTCGAGCCCGGCCGCCTCGACGTCAGCCTGACCGAAGACGCGCCGAAGATGCTGCTCAACGACCTGACCGCCAAGCTGCGCGCCTGGACAGGCCGCAACTGGCTGGTGTCGCTGTCGAAGGAAGATGGCGGCCAGACTCTTGCCGAGATGGAAACGACGAAGCGCGAGACCGCCTTCCTCGACGCCAAGAGCGACCCGACGGTCGCCGCCATCCTCGCCCGCTTCCCAGGCGCCAAGATCATTGACGTGCGCATTCCGGACATGCCGGAAGTGGAAGAGGCCGAGGCCGACCTGCCGGTCGAGCCGGCGGCCGATGACGACGAAATCTAGAGTATGATCCCGAAAAAGAGGGAACCGGTTTTCGGACAAGATCATGCTCCAACAAAGAACTGAAGAGGACATTGGGATGAAGGATCTGCTCGGCCTTATGGGCAAAGCGAAGGAAATGCAGGCCAAGTTCCAGGCCATGCAAGATGAGATCGCCACGCTCGAAGCAACCGGTCAGGCCGGCGGCGGCCTGGTCAGCGTGACACTGACCGGCAAGTTCGAGATGAAGGTGCTGAAGATCGATCCGTCGCTGTTCAAGGAGGACGAGGCCGAGATTCTCGAGGACCTAATTCTCGCCGCTCACAATGACGCCAAAAATAAGGTCGAGCAGGTCATGCAGGAAAAGACCAAGGCGCTCACGGCAGGCTTGCCGATCCCGCCTGGAATGAAATTGCCGTTCTGAGCCGGCTGCCGCCAGTTAATTGATTATGAATGGAAATCGGACACCGGGGTGGTTGTTAAGACATTCCCCGGCTTTGTTCACGAGGTCATTTCCAGCCATTCATAAAGTTTTACCTATGCTGCACGAATGCTAATCCTTTAGCCATCTTTTTGCCTTTAAGAGTCTCATTCTTGCCACATCTCGGGGCGGGCTGGCATCTGGAAATGAGGCTTTTTTGTTGATCGCGACGCGATGGAAGACGCCGCTGCTGTTGCTCGGCATTGTCACTTCCCCCTTGCTTCTGGCCGGCTGCAGCCAGACCACTTCGCACGGTATGTCGGTGGCCAAGCTGACCGATGCCATCACGCCGAGTTTCCTGAGCTCACGCTCTTACGGCGCCACGCCGAAGGACAGGGAGTGCCTCGAGCGGGCGATGTTCTTCGAATCCAACCGGTCGAGCCGCGACGGCATGATCGCCGTCGGCACCGTCGTCATGAACCGTTTGCGCTCGGGCCAGCACGGCAGCACGATTTGCGAGGTCGTCGGCGAGAAAGGCCAGTTCGCGCCCGGCGTGATGACCCGGCCGATGAATTCGAAGGCGATGCCCGACGTCGAGGAGGCCGCCGACGCCGTGCTCAAGGGCGAGCGCAAGGCCAAGCTCAAGAACACCATGTTCTTCCACACCGCGGGCCTGCGCTTCCCCTACAAGAACATGCACTACACGATGGTCGCCGGCGGCAATGCCTTCTACGAGAAGCGCGGCCGCAACTGGCAGCCGCTGCCGGACGAGCCGATGGTCGCCGTAGCCTCGGCCACGCCGCGCCAGGCGGCGCCTGCTACCGCCCCGGTGCTCGTGGCGTCCGCGGAGCCGGTGGTCAAGACGATCGTCCATCCGGACCCGGCCAAGCAGGCCTCGATGACCGCTGCCGTGGAGCCCGCATCCGCGGCCAGGACGGCAAAAACCGGTACCGTTGCTGCTGAGCAAACCTACATGACCGCCGCCGTTGCGCCTGCGTCGAAGGCCGGTCGTGTCGCGGCGAAGCCGGTTGTGGTGGCGATGCAGGAGCCGATGGCGGAGCCGGATGCCTCGCGTTTCGGCGGCACCTTGAACAGCCGCTACATCACCTCGGTGCCGAGCGCGCCGCAGGAAGCGGCGATGGGTTTCCAGTCGACGCCTGAGAACACCGACGCCATCGGCGCGATGATCGTAAGCCAGAGCCGGCCGCTGGAAGCCTACTGAGCTGACCTGCAATTGATGGTCCGCCCTGTCAGCATGGCGGACCATTCCTCCGGGTGGATGTTCCAAACCGCTCTGAAAAATCCTAGATCAGTGCGATGTCCAAGCGAATCGCCGGTCCAGAGATCGAACGCCTGATCCAGCTCCTGGCCAAGGTGCCGGGGCTGGGCCCCCGTTCGGCCAGGCGCGCCGCGCTTCATCTCATCAAGAAGAAGGAGCAGCTGCTGCAGCCGCTCGCCGCCGCCATGGGCGAGGCGGTCGACAAGGTGCGCATCTGCTCGACCTGCGGCAATGTCGACACCTCCGACCCGTGCATGATCTGCACCGACTCGCGCCGCGACGCCGGCACGCTCATCGTCGTCGAGGACGTCTCCGATCTTTGGGCGCTGGAGCGGGCGGCGGCGATGAATGTGCGCTACCACGTGCTCGGCGGCACGCTGTCGCCGCTCGACGGCATCGGCCCCGAGCAGCTCAACATCCGCTCGCTGGTCGACCGCGTCGCCGGCGGCGAGGTCAAGGAAGTGATCCTCGCCGTCAACGCCACTGTCGAAGGCCAGACCACGGCGCACTACCTCACCGACCAGCTCTCCGGCTTCGAGGTCAAGGTGACAAGGCTGGCGCATGGCGTTCCGGTCGGCGGCGAACTCGACTATCTCGACGAAGGCACGCTAGCCGCTGCGCTGCGATCGAGGACGGCGTTTTGAGGGCTTCAACGAGGAGGTAGCCTGGAAATGACAGTATTCCTTCGCGCCCCCCTCTGTCCTGCCGGACATCTCCCCCACAAGGGGGGAGATTGGCAGCTTCGCTCGCGGCGTTCTTCCTTCAGCGTTGGCGATTGGCGAAAGCCAAGGCGACGGCCAATCTCCCCCCTTGTGGGGGAGATGTCCGGCAGGACAGAGGGGGGCGCGACAGAACGCAAGCATTCAAAACTGGCTGCGCTTTCCCTCTTCGCGGCTCTGTTCATTTTCCTCCTCTCCTTCCCCACCGCCGCAGCCCCCATCGACGACCAGTTCCGCACCTGGCTGCAGAGCGACCTTTGGCCACAAGCCAAGGCCAAGGGAATCTCCAGGAAGACCTTCGACGAGGCCTTCATCGGCGTGAAGCCGAACCTCAAGCTGCCGGACCTCGTTATGCCCGGCGAGACGCCGACGACGCCCGAGAAGCAGCACCAGGCCGAGTTCGGGCCGCCCGGCGCCTATTTCGCCGAGAAGACCGTTCGCGCCGTCACCGCCGGGGGGCGAACGCGCGAAGGCGCCAATGCGAGGGTGCTGGGGCTGATCGAGAAGCGCTATGGCGTACCGGGCGAGGTGCTTCTGGCGATCTGGGGCCGGGAGACCGGCTTCGGCGCGGCCAAGATGCCTTACGACGCCTTCGAGGTGCTGGGCACCAAGGCCTTCATGTCGACGAAAAAGGACTTCTTCCGCACCGAGGTGCTGGCAGCATTGGAGATCGTCGAGCGCGGGCTGGCACCGGTCAATGCGATGAAATCATCCTGGGCCGGCGCGCTCGGCCAGCCGCAATTCATGCCGACATCCTTCCTCAAGCATGCAGTCGATTTCGACGGCGACGGCCGGCCCGACATCTGGAATTCGACGCCGGATGTGCTCGCCTCGATCGCCAACTATCTCGTCCATTATGGCTGGGTCAGGGGCCGCGGCTGGGGAGCCGAGGTGATCGCGCCGGCCAATGTTTCCTGCTCGCTCGAAGGCCCCGATCAGGGCAAGAGGATTGCCGACTGGGTGGCGATGGGTATCAGGCGAGCCGACAACAAGGCGTTCCAGGCGAGTGAGCTGAAAGCCGAGGGCTTCCTCTTGATGCCGGCCGGCCGCAGCGGACCGGCCTTCATCGTCACGCCGAACTTCTATGTGCTGAAGCAGTACAACACCAGCGACCTCTACGCGCTGTTCATCGGCCATGCCGCCGATCGCATCGCGAAGGGCGACGCCACCTTTACCGCAAGCTGGGGGCCGGTCGGCGATCTGCACCGCTCCGATATTGCCGCCCTGCAGCGGGCGCTGGAGGCCAAGGGCTACGACGTAGGCAGTGCCGACGGGCTGCCCGGTTTCAAGACCCGCCGCTCGATCGGCGCCTGGCAGGCGAAGAATGGCAGGGCCGCGACCTGCTTCCCCGATGTTGGCCTGGTTGCGGTGCTGAAGTAACCTCGAACTTAGCAGAATTTTCCCGATTGGCTGCATCGATTAGCCGGCGCATGGGTCGACACGCCGTGGCTCGTTCTGGTCCAATACGTTGTCTTGCAAATGCGCGTTGCCGGCTTGCGGGCCGCCGGATATGGTGTTGACCAATTGGACAAAAACCATGACGGTAAGTGGCCGGGGACACGCGCGCGACCCGATGGAATTTCTGCAATCCTGAGCCGGGAACTCAGGTCAACAAACAACAAAACAGGGAACGATCACCATGATGCTGGAAAAGTTTGCTCTTCGCTCTCGTGCCTTGCTTGCGGGCGCGGCGCTGTCCGCGCTGCTGGTCGCGCCTGCCTTTGCCGTCACGCCGGCCGATACGCTGGTCGAGGGCTTCGCGTTCGACGACATCATCACCATGGACCCGGGCGAGGCGTTCGAGCTGTCGACCGCCGAGGTCACCGGCAACACCTATGATCTCTTGGTCCGCCTCGACCTCAGCGACACTTCCAAGGTCAAGGGCGATCTCGCCGAGAGCTGGGCCGTTTCCGACGACGGCCTGACCTACACCTTCAAGCTCAAGCCCGGCATGAAATTCGCCTCGGGCAATCCGATCACCGCCGCCGACGTCGCCTATTCCTTCGAGCGCGCCATCAAGCTGGACAAGAGCCCCGCCTTTATCATCAGCCAGTTCGGCATCAGCGGCGACAATGTCGCCGAAAAGGCCAAGGCGGTCGACGACACCACTTTCCAGTTCGTCGTCGACAAGGCCTATGCGCCGAGCTTCGTTCTCAACTGCCTGTCGGCCACGGTTGCCTCGGTCGTCGACAGCAAGCTGGTCAAGGAACATGTCGCCGCCGTCACCCCCAGCGCCGACTACAAATGGGACAATGATTTCGGCAATGCCTGGCTGAAGACCGGCTACGCCGGCTCTGGCCAGTTCAAGCTGCGTGAATGGCGCGCCAACGAGGCCGTCGTTTTGGAGCGCAACGACAACTACAATGGCGAGAAGGCCAAGCTCGCCCGCGTCATCTACCGCTTCATGAAGGAAAGCTCGGCGCAGCGCCTGGCGCTGGAGGCCGGCGATATCGACGTCGCCCGCAACCTCGAGCCCAACGACCTGGATGCCGTCGCCAAGAACGCCGACCTCACCACCACAAGCGCGCCGAAGGGCACGGTCTATTACATCAGCCTCAACCAGAAGAATCCGAACCTCGCCAAGCCGGAGGTTCGCCAGGCGTTCAAATACCTGGTCGACTACGACGCCCTGAGCTCGACCATCCTGAAAGGCATCGGCGAGATCCACCAGTCCTTCCTGCCCAAGGGCGACCTTGGCGCGGTCGATGAAAATCCCTTCAAGCTCGATGTCGCCAAGGCCAAGGAACTCCTGGCCAAGGCCGGCCTGGCGGACGGCTTCAGCGTGACCATGGACGTGCGCAGCAAACAGCCGGAGACAGGCATGGCCGAGTCGATCCAGCAGACGCTGGGTCAGGTTGGCATCAAGCTTGAGATCATTCCGGGCGACGGCAAGCAGACGCTGACCAAGTATCGCGCCCGCAACCACGACATCTATATCGGCAATTGGGGCCAGGACTATTTCGATCCGAACTCCAACGCCCAGACCTTCGCCTCGAACCCGGACAATTCCGACTCCGCCAAGATCAAGACCCTCGCCTGGCGCAACGCCTGGGATATTCCGGATCTGACCAAGGAGACCGAAGCGGCGCTGCTGGAGAAGGATTCGGCCAAGCGCGCCGATATGTACAAGGACCTGCAGAAGAAGATCGTCGACACCAGCCCCTTCGTCATCATCCACCAGCAACTGGAAGTGGCTGGTCTGCGCAAGAGCATCAAGGGCTTCGCGCTCGGCCCGAGCTTCGACACCAACTTTGTCGGGGCGGTCTCCAAGGAATAGTTCCGGCGGACGCACCGCGTGAGCATCGTTGAAAATCAGGCGGCGGCCGGGCGCGGCAGCACCCGCTCCGCCGCTGTCTTATCGTCGATCGGCCGCTTCCTGGTCATCGCGGTGACCACCTATCTCGGTCTGCTCGCGGTGACCTTCTTCATTGGCCGCGTCATCCCGATCGATCCAGTGCTGGCCGTGCTGGGCGACCGAGCGCCGGCCAATGTCGTCGAGCGCACGCGCCGCGAGATGGGGCTCGACCTGCCGCTGATCCAGCAGTTCTACATCTATGTGAAGAGTGCGCTGAGCGGCGATTTCGGCACCTCGGTGCTGACCACCAATCCGGTCATGACCGATATCCGCCGCGTCTTCCCGGCGACCATCGAACTGGCGACGCTGGGCACGCTGATCGGCGCCGTCATCGGCGTGCCGCTCGGCGTTCTGGCCGCCGTCAGGCGGGGCAGCCTCGTCGACCAGATCGTGCGCATCATCGGCCTGATCGGCTATTCGGTACCGATCTTCTGGTTGGGACTGCTTGGGCTGGTCCTGTTCTACGCCAAGCTGCAATGGGTCGCCTTTCCGGCCAGGCTCGACGTCGTCTACGAATACACTTTCACGCCGATCACCGGCTTCTATCTGCTCGACGCGGCGATGCAGGGGCAGTGGGATGTCTTCTACGACGCCTATCGCCACATCATCCTGCCGGCCTCGCTGCTCGGCTACTTCTCGCTCGCCTATATTAGCCGCATGACCCGCTCCTTCATGCTGAACGAGATGGCGCAGGAATACATAGTCGCGGCGCGCGCCAAGGGCCTGTCGGAAACGCGCATCATCTGGGGCCACGCGCTGCGCAATGCCGCGGTGCCGATGGTGACGGTGATCGCGCTCTCCTACGCCAGCCTGCTCGAGGGCTCGGTGCTGACCGAGACCGTGTTCTCCTGGCCGGGCATCGGTCTCTACATCACCAATTCGCTGCAGAACGCCGACATGAACGCCGTGCTCGGTGGCACCATCATCATCGGTTCGGTCTTCATCGGCATCAACCTTCTTTCCGACCTGCTCTACCGCGTGCTCGATCCGAGGACCAAGGCTGCATGAGCGCCGAGACTATCCAGAGCCGTCGCGAATGGCTGCTCAGCGAGCGGCCGGCCTCGCGCATGCAGGCAAGGCTCGGCCGCGCCTATGTGGCGTGGCGGCGCTTCTCCGCCAACCGGCTGGCGGTTCTCGGCCTGCTGATCATCATCGCCCTGCTGGTGGTCGCCGCCTTCGCCGACGTGCTGGCGCCCTATTCGCCGACCGTCGGCGACCTCAAGAATGCGCGCCTGCTGCCGCCCGGCGCCGCGCACTGGTTCGGCACCGACGACCTCGGTCGCGATATCTACTCCCGCATCGTCTACGGCTCGCGCTGGACGCTCTATGTCGTGATCCTCGTCGCCGTCATCGCCGCGCCGATCGGCCTCCTGGTCGGCACGGTCGCCGGCTATGCCGGCGGCTGGACCGACGCGATCCTGATGCGCATCACCGACATCTTCCTCGCCTTCCCGAAACTGGTTCTGGCGCTGGCCTTCGTTGCCGCGCTCGGCCCCGGCATCGAGAACGCGGTGCTGGCGATCGCCATCACCTCCTGGCCGCCCTACGCCCGCATCGCGCGAGCCGAGACGCTGACGGTGCGCAACTCGGATTTCATCAAGGCGGTGCAATTGATGGGCGCCTCGGCGTTCCGCATCGTGCTGCGCCACATCATGCCGCTCTGCATCTCTTCGCTGATCATTCGCGTGACGCTCGACATGGCCGGCATCATCCTGACAGCCGCCGGCCTCGGCTTCCTCGGCCTCGGCGCGCAGCCGCCGCTGCCCGAATGGGGCGCGATGATCGCGTCCGGCCGGCGCTTCATCCTCGACCAGTGGTGGGTTGCCGCGGCACCGGGTGCCGCCATCCTCATCGTCAGCCTCGGCTTCAACCTGCTCGGCGACGGCCTGCGCGACGCGCTCGATCCAAGGAGCGGCGACCAATGAGCGGCAACAAGAGCGACAAGGGCACGCTTCTTGAGGTCGACGATCTGCGTGTCACTTTCCCGACCCGCACCGGCCTGGTCGAGGCCGTGCGCGGCGTCACCTTCTCGCTTGGCCGCGAGCGACTGGGCATCGTCGGCGAGAGCGGTTCCGGCAAGTCGCAGACCGGCCGCGCCATCATGGGCGTTACCGCGCCGCAGGCCGAGGTCTCGGCGAACAAGCTCGCCTTCGACGGTATCGATCTGCTCTCCATAGCGCCGCGCCAGCGCCGGGCGCTGCGCGGAAACCGCATCGCGATGATCCTGCAGGATCCGAAATATTCGCTCGATCCGGTGATGAGCATCGGCCGCCAGATCGTCGAGACACTGCGCACGCATGAGAGGGTCTCAAAGGCCGAGGCGCGCGAGCGGGCGCTGGCCATGCTGGAGGCGGTGCAGATCCGCGATCCTAAGCGCGTTTTCGACCTCCACCCGCATGAGGTTTCGGGCGGCATGGGCCAGCGCGCCATGATCGCCATGATGCTGATTGCCGGGCCGGAGCTGATGATCGCCGACGAGCCGACCTCGGCGCTCGACGTCACCGTGCAGCTCGACGTGCTGAACATCCTCGACAAGCTGGTCGCCGAGCGCGGCATGGGCCTGATCTTCATCTCGCACGATCTGCGTCTGGTCTCGTCCTTCTGCGACCGCGTGATCGTCATGTATGCCGGCAAGGTGGTCGAGCAGCTCAAGGCTTCGGAGCTGCGCGACGCCCGGCACCCCTATACGCGCGGTCTGCTCAACTGCATGCCGAGGATCGGCTTCGAGCGTCACCCGCTGCCGGTGCTCGACCGCAAGCCGGAGTGGGCGGCATGACCGCGGCGCTTTCCGTCGACAGGCTGGAGGTGATCTTCGACCGGTTTCGCGCGCTGAAGGGCGTCAGCCTCGAGGTCAGGGAGGGCGAGTCCTACGGGCTGGTCGGCGAGAGCGGCTCCGGCAAGTCGACGCTGCTCAGGGCGATCACAGGCTTGGCGCCCGCCTCTTCGGGCACCATCACCGTCAACGGCAAGACCCTCGGCAAGACTCGTGAAAAAGCCTTTTACCGCGAGGTGCAGATGGTCTTCCAGGACCCCTACGGCTCTCTGCATCCGCGCCAGACGGTCGACCGCCTGCTGCAGGAGCCGCTCGCCATCCATGGTTTTGCCGATGGCGAGAAGCGCATCGAACGCGCGCTGGACGAGGTCGGTCTCGGCAACGGCTTCCGCTTTCGCTACGCACACCAGCTCTCCGGCGGCCAGCGCCAACGCGTCGCCATTGCCCGCGCGCTGATCCTTGAGCCCTCGATCCTTTTGCTCGACGAGCCGACCTCGGCTCTCGATGCCTCGGTACAGGCGGAGGTGCTAAACCTGCTCGAAGAGGTGCGGCGACGGCGCAAGCTGACCTTCCTGATGGTCAGCCACGACCTCGCCATCATCACCCATATGTGCGAGCGGTTGATGGTGATGCAGAACGGCGAGGCGGTTGAGACGCTGACGGCGAGCCAGCTGATCGGCCACCGTGTGAGTGAGGATTATACGCGCAATCTGCTGAGGGCGAGTGAGGGGTTTGTGAGGGCGTAGCTTCTGTGCCGCGCAACTTGACTCACAAATGCGCCGCACCACTCTCTGACACCGTCTCGCTATGCACGCCGTCTTGCCGCCGGTCTTTCGGCTCCTTGATGCGGAACCACGTCACGTAAAGCGCCGGCAGGAACAGCAGCGTGATCGCGGTGCCGGCGATGATGCCGCCCATCATCGCGTAGGCCATCGGTCCCCAGAACACTTCGCGCGCAATCGGGATCAGCGCCAGGCTGGCGGCCGCGGCCGTCAGCGCGATCGGCCGCATGCGGTGCTCGGTCGCCTCGATGACGGCGGCCCAGCGGTCCTTGCCTTCGGCGACCAGGTCCTCGATCTGCACGATCAGGATCACCGAGTTGCGGATCAGGATTCCGATCAGCGCCAGCACGCCGAGGATGGCGACGAAGCCGAGTGGCGCGCCGCTCGGCACCAGTGCCGCCACCACGCCGATCAGGCCGAGCGGCGCCACTGCCACGACCAGGAACAGGCGTTGGAAGCTTTGCAATTGCACCATCAGGATGGTCGCCATGACGAACAGCATCAACGGCACGACCGCCGCGATCGGCCCCTGGCTCTTGGCGCTTTCCTCGACCGAGCCCGCGGTTTCGACCGAATAGCCCGGCGGCAGCTTGGCGATGAAGGCGTCGACCGACGGCTTCAGCTCGTTGACGACAGTGGCCGGCAGCACGTCGCCGACCAGACCGGCGCGCACGGTGATGGTCGGTATCCGGTCGCGCCGCCAGACCGTCGGCTGCTCGAGCTCGTAGCGTATGTTGGCGACCGCGGCGAGCGGGATGGCATCGCCGGTCCCGGTTGGCAATTGCATGTTCTGGAGCGTTGCGACCGAGCTGCGATCGGCCTCGCGCGAGCGCGCCACGACATCGATCAGATAGGTGGCGTCGCGCAGCTGGGTGATGGTGGCGCCGCCGACCGTGCTGTTCAGCGCGCTGGCGATGTCGGAGGAGGTGATGCCGAGCTGGCGCGCCTTGTCCTGCAGCACATCGACCCTGAGCACACGCTGCGGCTCGTTCCAGTCGAAAGTGGGCGCCGCCAGCTGCGGGTTGGCGGAGATGATGCCGGCGAACTCCTGCGCCAGGTCCCGCACCGTCTGGATGTCGGGACCGCCGACACGGTACTGCACCGGGCGCCCGACAGGCGGCCCGAGCTCGAGCGGCTTGACGAAGGCATCGGTGCCGACGAACTCCTCGCGCAGCAGCTTTTCCAGCGCCGGCTTGACCCGGTTTCGCGCCTCGATGCTCTTGGTGACGATGACCGTCTGGCCGAAATAGGGATTGGCCGGCTGCACGTCATAAGCCAGCAGGAAGCGCACCGCGCCCTGGCCGATATAGGATGAGAAATGGTCGATATCGGGATTGCCGACCAGCGCGCGCCCTTCGAAGCGCTCCATCTGGTCGCGCGTCTCGGTGATCGATGAATTCTGCGGCAGGTTCCAGTCGACGATCAGCTCCGGCCGGTCGGACGGCGGGAAGAACTGCTGCTGGACGAGGCCGAAGCCGGCGATGGAGGCCGCGAACAGCAGCACCGTCGCGATGATGGTCAGCCAGTGCCGGCGCACCGAAAGGACCAGCACGCGCCGGAACATCGAGGTGAAGCGTCCGGGCTGGTCATGATGCTTGGCCTTCATCGTCGCCGGCAGGATGGTGACGCCGAGCAGTGGCGCGAACAGCACCGCCACGATCCATGACACCAGCAGCGACACGGCGATGACGACGAACAGCGTGAAGGTGTATTCGCCGGCGGCGCTGTTGTTGAGGCCGATCGGGATGAAGCCGGCGACCGTCACCAGCGTGCCGGTCAGCATCGGGAAGGCGGTCGAGGTGTAGACGTAGGTCGCCGCCTTGCGCAGGTTGTCGCCGACCTCCAGCCGCGCCACCATCATCTCGACCGCGATCATGGCGTCGTCGACCAGCAGGCCGAGCGCGATGATCAGCGCGCCCAGCGAGATGCGCTGCAGCGAGATGCCGAGATAGGCCATGACGGTGAAGGTGATGGCGAGTACCAGCGGGATCGACAGCGCCACGACGAAGCCGGCGCGCATGCCGAGGCTGATGAAAGACACGGCAAGCACGATGGCCACCGCCTCGAACAGGGCGCGGGTGAAGCCCGATACCGCTTCCTCGACGATCACCGGTTGGTCGGCGACCAGATGCACGCCGACGCCGACCGGCAGGTCGGCCAGCACCTTGTTCATCTCCTCGTGCAAGGCCTCGCCGAACTGCAGCAGATTGGCGTTGGGCTTCATGCCGATGGCGAGCGCGATGGCATCCTGGCCGTTGAAGCGGAACAGCGACGTCGGCGGGTCGACATAGCCGCGCCTGATCGTCGCCACGTCGCTCAGCCGGAAGAAGCGGTCGTTGACGCGCAGGTTGATGGCGCGCAGGCTCTCTTCCGAGGTGAACTGGCCGCCCACGCGCACGCTGATGCGCTCCGGTCCGGACTGGATGACGCCGGACGGCGTGATCGCGTTCTGCGCCTGCAGGCTGGCCACGATCGCCTGCTGGTTGAGGCCGAGTGCTGCGATCTGGCGGGTCGAGAATTCGAGGTAGATCGCCTCGTCCTGGGCGCCGACAAGGTCGACCTTGCCGGCGTTCGGCACGGTCAGGATCTTGGTGCGGACATCCTCGACATAGTCGCGCAGCTGGCGCGGCGTCAGCCCGTCGGCGGTGAAGGCGTAGATGTTGCCGTAAACGTCGCCGAAACGGTCGTTGAAGAACGGCCCGACCACGCCTTGCGGGAACTGCGACCAGATGTCGTTGACCATGTTGCGCACCTGAATCCACGTCGGCACGACATCGCGCGCCTTGGTGGTGTCCTTCAGGTTGACGAAGATGACGGTCTTGCCGGCGGTGGTGACGGATTTGGTGTAGTCGAGGCTGTCGAGCTCCTCGAGCTTCTTCTCGATGCGATCCGTCACTTGCGTTACCGTCTCGTTGACGGAGGCGCCCGGCCAATTGGCCTGGATCAGCATGGTCTTGATGGTGAAGGCGGGGTCTTCCTCGCGGCCGAGGTTCAGATAGGCAGACACGCCGGCCGCGACGAAGACCAGCATGAAGTACCACACCAGCGAGCGATGGTTGAGCGCCCAGTCGGAGAGGTTGAAGCCCTTCATATGGCTCCCCCTTCTTGTATCTTGACCTGCTGACCCTCGGTGAGGCTGTGGACGCCCGCGGTGACGACGCGCATGCCAGCCTCGAGCCCTTCGGTGACGGTGAAGGTGGCGGCGCTTTTGGCGGCCACCTTCACCTCGTGCGCGCTGACGCTCGACGTCTTCGGGTCGACGATCCAGACCTTGGCGGCCCCGTCCTTCTCGAGCAGCGCCGATAGCGGCAGTTCGATCGTCGGCGTGACCTTGGTCATGCGCGTCGCCGTCACCGTCGAGCCGAGCCGGAACGCTATCGGCGGGTCGGTGAGCGTCAGCCGGACACGGCGGGTGCGGGTCGAGCCCTCGGCCTGCGGCGCCATCTCGCGCAGCTTGGCCTCGGTCTGGATGGTCGGCAGCGATTGCAGGATGACCTGGAACGGCGTGCCGGCGGCGAGATCGCCGGTGAGCCGGTCGGGGATGTCTACCACCGCCTCGCGCAGGTCCGAGCGCGCCACGGTGACCACCGTCTGGCCGGGCGACACGGTCTGGCCGACCTCGGCGCCGACGGCGGTAACGACGCCGTCGAAATCCGAGAACAGGCGCGCATAGCCGAGCTGCTCCTGCGATTTGGCAAGCGAGGCCTTGGCCCGCTCGACGCCGGCCTCGGCCGCTTTGCGCGCCTGCTGCGCGGCATCGAAGACGGCCTGGGTGGTGTTGGCGGCGGCCAGCAGCTGGCGCTGGCGCTCCTCGCTGGCGGCGGCGTTGGCGAACTGCGCCTCGGCGTTGGAAAGCTCGGCCTTGGCCGCCTGCACCGCAAGCTCCAGCGCCGTCGGGTCGAGGGCTGCGATCGTCGTGCCCTTGGTGACGATGTCGCCGACCTTGACGTCGCGGGCGACGACACGGCCGAGCAGGCGGAAGGAGAGGTCGGCGCTGACTTGCGGCTCGATCGAGCCGGCGAAGCCGAAGGTCTGGATGGTGCGCGGCTCGATCACCACCGACAGCACCGGCCGGATGATCTCCGGCGGCTTGTCTTCCGATTGCGAACAGCCGGCAAGCGGCGCAAGCAACAGCAGGGCGGGCACAAGCATGCGCGGCAGCCTTTTCATTGGCCTGCTCCCGCGATCTCGATCGCCTGTCCGGGGCTGAGCAACTGGCCGCCATTGGTGACGACGCTCTGGCCGGCCTCCAGCCCTCTGCTGATGACGACCACGCCGGAATCATAGGCCAGCACCTCGACCGGTGTCGTCGCAGCCGCCTTGCTCGATGGGTCTACCACCCAGACCGCCGGCTTGCCGTCAGTCGAGGTCAGCGCCTGCCAGGGCAGCAGGATCGCCTTGATCGGCTTGGCGCTGGCCGAGCCGATCACGGCCGCGCCCAGCGGCATGGCGGCGGGCGTGTCGGGAATGGCGACCTTGACCCGGATCGATCCCGAAGCCGGATCGACCGCCGGCGAGATCTCGCGCACCTTGCCCATCGCCCTGACCTGCGGGTCGGACAAGAGCGTGATCGTCACCGCCGGCGTTTGCGGCGTCCGCGCGACCAGCGTTTCCTGGACGTTGAACACCGCGTCGCGATCGCCGTCCTCGGCGATGGTGATGACGGTCTGCGC
>NZ_RZOJ01000700.1:0-1493 GCF_003998845.1 Mesorhizobium sp. M4A.F.Ca.ET.022.05.2.1
GGGTCAGGAGCCGCTTCCCGGCGCTGCTTTCCAATCACGATCCGGTGGTCAGCCGGGTGCGCACGCCGATCGGCCGGCGCGGCATCTATGCGGTTCGGATCGGCGCCGACAGCCGCGGCGAGGCCAATGGCATCTGCCAGAAACTGCACGGCGTCGGCGGCGCTTGCCTGGTGGTGCGCAACCGTTGACGGGATGGCGGGAGGGCGTTCGCAGATGACAGCCAGGATCGTCCCGCTGAATGAGGTCGGCAGCGCCGGCAAGAGCTCGATCGCCAGGGCATTGCAGGCGACAACGGCCGAGCCCTTCCTGCATGTGCCGATGGACGCCTTCCTGGAAATGCTGCCCGAGGCGCTGCAGGATCATGCGCAAGGCTTCTCCTTCGAGACCAGCTGGCAGGACGGCAAGCCGTCCGTCGCCATCAAGGCCGGCCCATGCGCCGAGCGGATAAAAGCCAAGTTCCAGTTGTAGGACAACGGGCTCGGTCGCGCCTCACGCTGTCTTCACCGCGACCGTCTCGCTGAGCCAGGTGCCGATCTTGCTGCCAAGGCGGTCGGGCGAGATCGGCTTCGCCAGATAATCGTCCATGCCGGCCTCGATGCATTTCTCGCGGTCGCCCTTCAGCGCGTGGGCGGTGACGCCGATGATCGGCGTGTGGCTGCCGTTCTGCCGTTCGATCTGACGGATGGCGCCGGTCGCCTCGTAGCCGTTCATCTCTGGCATCGAGACATCCATCAGGATCAGCCTTGGCCGCAGCGCCCTGTACATTTCCACCGCTGTGCGGCCGTTGCCGGCGATGCGGTAGCTGAGGCCGAGGCCATTTAGGATCTGGCCGAAGACAAGCTGGTTCACGTCATTGTCCTCGGCGATGAGGATGTCGATCGGACCGTTCGGCGCGGCCGCCGGTTCCGGCGCGGCGGGCGCCGGTGTGGCCGGACCGTGAATAACGGTGAAGGCCGGCGCGGGCGCTGCTTTCGGCGCGACTGCCTCACGAACGAAGTGTGCCTTGCCGACCTGGGAACGCGCCTTCTGGATCACCGAGATGACGGTGCCGAGGAGGACGGCCGAGCGCGCCGGCTTGGTCAGATGCGCGGCGATGCCGAAATCGATGACCATCTTGCCGAAATCGACCTGGTCGACCGAGGTCAGGATCACCACCGGAATGGAGGACATGCGGCTGTCGGCGGCAATGGCCTTGGCGACGTCGGCGCCGCTCATGCCCGGCATCTGGTAGTCGAGGATGATGCAGTCGACAGCGGCGCCCAGCTGGCTGGCGCGGTCGAGGAAGGCGAGGCCGACGGCGCCGCTTTCGGCGGCGGCGCAGTCGAAGCTCCAGCTCCGCAACTGTTCCAGCAGGATCTCGCGGTTGACCGGATTGTCGTCGATGACCAGCACGCGCGCGCCGGTGACGTCGACCGGCACGATCTCGTCGCGCGCATCCTGGCTGTGCGCTGGCAGCGGCACGGCGAACCAGAAGACCGAGCCGCGGCCGATCT
>NZ_RZOJ01000701.1:0-1491 GCF_003998845.1 Mesorhizobium sp. M4A.F.Ca.ET.022.05.2.1
GGCCGGGATGGATCTCGGCGCCAAGTACAGCGCCAATTTCGCCTATGGCCTTGGCGGCCGCAACGTGGCGATCGAACCGGGCGATATTCCGGCGGCCGGAACTGGCGAGGTCATCGGCCGGCTGTTGTCGAACGGCGTTTCGATCGACATCGCCATCAAGGCGCTGGAGGAGCGCGGCCTTGCCCGGCGGCTGGCCGAGCCGAACCTGATCGCCCGTTCGGGCCAGACGGCGAGCTTCCTCGCCGGCGGCGAGTTCCCGATCCCGGTCTCCGAGGAAAACGGCAAGATCAGCGTCAGCTACAAGAAATACGGCGTCAGCCTGGATTTCACCCCGACCGTGCTGAAGGACGGGCTGGTCAGCCTCGACATCGCGCCGGAAGTGTCGTCGATCGATGCGTCCGCCTCCTACAATATCGGCGAGATCTCGGTGCCCGGCTTCATCGTGCGCCGGGCCAAGACCTCGGTCGACTTGAAGAACGGCCAGAGCTTCATGATCGCCGGCCTGCTGCAGTCGCAGAACGACATCACCACCTCGCGCCTTCCGGGTCTCGGCAAGCTGCCGGTGCTGGGCTCGCTGTTCTCGTCCAAGGCCTATCAGCGGCGCGAGACCGACCTGGTGATCATCGTCACGCCCTATCTGGTCAAGCCTGTCGATCCGTCGAAGAAGATGGTCGAGCCGACCGACGGCACGCAGCCGGCCAGCAATTCGGACTACTTCCTCAACAATACCGAGGAAGTGAAGGCTTCCGACCCGAACCGCGCCCTGGCGATGGCCGACGGCCGCGTCACGCAGCCCGCCGCGCCGACGGCAGGGCATTTCCTCGACCTGCCGAAGGATTGAAGTCATGCGTCCGGTTCCAGGCTTGATGGTTGCCCTGCTGCTCTCCGGTCTCTGCGGCTGCACCAGCGACGACTATGTGCGCACCGAGGGCGTGACGCCCGCCGCCGGCAACGCGCAGGCGGCCAATACGGTCATGCAGATGGTCGATCCGTGGAAATACGGCGTCCAGAACACCAGGCTGCTGGTGCCGGCGCAGCGCACCAGCACGTCGACGGCCGCCGCGGCCGGCGAGGCGGCGGGTGCCAAGACGGCTGAGACGACGAGCGCGACAACCAACTGATTTGGCACTGACCAGACGGGCTGACGACATGGCAAGCGGCATCAAGAGCAAGAAGATACTGCTCGTATCCACCGACAGGACGTTCCTGCAGGACACCCGCACGGCCTTCGCTGCTTCGGACGTCATCGAGCTTTTGACGGTCGACAAGAGCGTCAACGAGTTGCGCGGCGAAGTCCAGGAGACGGATTTCGGCGCGCTCATCGTCGACATGGACGCGGCGAAGCTGGAAGAGATCGAATCGCTGCAGCGCATCATGCGCCGGCTGGAAGGCCGGGTCCCGGTGGTCGTGGTCACGCAGGAATTCAACGCAGCGGCGGTGGTGATCGGCTTGACCAGAAAGTCGGCGACCTTGAGCTGGACCAGGATGCGC
>NZ_RZOJ01000702.1:0-1490 GCF_003998845.1 Mesorhizobium sp. M4A.F.Ca.ET.022.05.2.1
TCGCCATGCTGGTCGATCCGGCGCTGTCCGGCATGCCGGCCTTCCTGACGCCGAAGCCGGGACTGAATTCCGGCTTCATGATCCCGCAGGTGACGGCGGCGGCGCTGGTTTCCGAAAACAAGCAGAAGGCCTATCCGGCAAGCGTCGATTCGATCCCGACCTCCGCCAACCAGGAAGACCATGTCTCGATGGCCGCGCACGGCGCCCGCCGCTTGCTTGGCATGATCGAGAATGCGACCGCCGTCATCGGCATCGAACTCCTGGCGGCCGCTCAAGGCTGCGATTTCCATGCGCCGCTGGCGTCGAGCGAAGCTCTTGAAGCGGTGCGCAAGCTGGTCCGGGCCGAAGTGCCGCATCTCGACAATGACCGCCATTTCCATCCCGACATGGAAAAGGCCATCGCCATGGTGCGCAGCGGCGCCGCGGTGAGTGCGGCGAGCGCCGTGGCCTTGCCGGCGATTGCGGGAGCGGTGTGATGGCCGCGCATTCCTGGCTCACCGTAACTCGAGGCACCGCACCCTTGCTGGTCTCGATCCCGCACACCGGCATCGACCTTGCCGGTCTCGACAGCCGGCTGGTCTCGCCCTGGCTCGGCCGCCGCGACTGCGACTGGTGGATCGACAAGCTCTACGATTTTGCGGCCGACCTCGGCGCGACGGTGGTGCACACCGCGATCTCGCGCACCGTCATCGACGTCAATCGCGACCCGTCCGGCGTCTCGCTCTATCCCGGCCAGGCGACGACCGGCCTTTGCCCGACCGAGACCTTCGACGGCGATCCGCTCTACCATATGGGCGAGGAGCCGACGCCTTCGGAAATCGACGAGCGCCGCGAGACCTACTTCAAGCCTTACCATGCCGCCCTGCAGGCCGAGATCGACCGCCTGCACGGCATGCACGGAAGAATCGTCCTCTACGACTGCCACTCGATCCGCTCGGTGCTGCCGCGCCTGTTCGGGGGCACGCTGCCGGTGTTCAACCTCGGCACCAATGACGGCAAAAGCACCGATCCGGCCCTTCAGGCCAAGGTCGCCGAGATCATGGCCGCAACCGGTCAGACATGGGTGGTCAACGGCCGCTTCAAGGGCGGCTGGATCACGCGCAGTTTCGGCCATCCGCAAAACGGTGTCCATGCGCTGCAGATGGAGCTTTCCAACCGCGGCTACATGCGCGAGCCCGAAGGAAGGGGCGCGCCGGACAACTGGCCGGTGCCCTACGATCCCGAATACGCGGCGCCGATCCGCGCCACGCTGAAGACCATCCTCGAAACCACCATTGACTGGGCCGGGCGCTGACGCGCCGCCTTACTCGAAAGGGACAATGATGACCAATCCTCGCCACAACATCCGCGAGATCCGCAGCCCGCGCGGCGCCGAACTCAACGCTCGCAGCTGGCTGACCGAGGCGCCGCTGCGCATGCTGATGAACAATCTCGATCCCGACGTCGCCGAAAACCCCAACGAGTTGGTTGTCTATGGCGGTATCGGCCGC
>NZ_RZOJ01000703.1:0-1473 GCF_003998845.1 Mesorhizobium sp. M4A.F.Ca.ET.022.05.2.1
GTGATCATGACGCGCTCGCCGGGGCGAATCTCGACATGCGGCTCGGCAAGCTTCGGGCAGCCGTCAGGCGAAGCGACCTCAAGCTTCTCGAAGGTCAGCGTCCCGCCGGGGTTTTCGGCAAAAATGATGCGCTTTTCGGTGTCGTGGAAGACATCGGTTTCGCCGAGCGCGATGCGGAAATCGGCGACGCGCATCAGCGTCGCTCGCCAATCGGCGATGCCGCCTATGTTGTTGATGAACCAGCGCAGCGAGGAATGGACCTGGTTGAAGGCGCCGACCGCCATCATCAGGCCGCCGAAGCTGATGTCGCCGGCGAAATAGACCGGCGCGGCAACCAGGATCGGCGCCACCACGGTGATCCAGCCATAGGTGTCGGTGACCCAGGAGAGATTGATCTGGGCGCTGTAGATGCGCCGCATGGCGCCGAGCACCGTGCCGAGGTCGAGCTCGAGTTGCCGCCTGGCGTCGGCCTCGCCATGCGCAAGCGCGATGGCATCGATGTTCTCGTTGACGCGGACCATTGAGGACCTGAGTTCGGCCTCGCGCGTGTAGCGGTCGCTGTTGAAGCGGATCAGCGGCCGTCCGACCAGCCAGCTCAGCCATGAGGCGATGCCGGCATAGAGGATCGCCGCCCACACCATGTAGCCAGGGATCGCCAGCGAATAACCGCCGATGTGGAAGACGAAGCCCGACGACAGTGTCCACAGCACACCGATGAAGGACGCCAGCAGGATGAAAGCCTGCAGGAGGCCGACGCCGAGATCGGTCGACAGGTCGGAGAGATGGCCGGCGTCCTGCTGCATGCGCTGGTCCGGATTGACGCCGATGGCGCCGGCATGCGCCAGCCGGAAGGCGCGCGCCGGCCGCATCCACTCCTCGATCAGGTCGAGCGTCAGCGCCTCGCGCAGCTTCAGCCGGATGGTCTGATTGAGCCAGGTCTGGCCGACATTGAGCACCAGAAGCCCGCCGGCGATGGCAGCGAAGACCATGAGCTGGTGCAGGAAACCCGGCAGGTCACGCCGCGCCAGCGCATCGTAGAAGGGCTGGTTCCAACGGTTGAGCAGCACTTGGCCGATCGCGGTCGCGACGATGACGGCGACGATGCCGAGACAGGCCCAGACGAACTGCCTGCGCACCGGCGAGGATTTCAGCGCCTGCCGGATCGTCGCCAACTGGTCGCCGAGGCTGCTGGCTTCGACAGACACGGCGGCGGGCGCCGGACCGGCCTTGTCATCCGCTTGATCAGCCATGTCAGATGTCCCTGCTTTCGGAAAAGGTACTGAAACCGGCGCGAGCGCGACCGGCATGTCCTTCAGGCCGCGAACCCGCCCCCGACAGATAGGATGAGGCAAGGCGCTGCCGCGATCACGAACGCGTCACCCGGGCTTGCACCTTGTTCGCGGCCAGCCGCCCGAGCCTGGTGGCGCCTTGCGGCGTCATCGTGGTCGAGGCGCAAAAGCGGCTCTACCAGGG
>NZ_RZOJ01000704.1:0-1468 GCF_003998845.1 Mesorhizobium sp. M4A.F.Ca.ET.022.05.2.1
AAAATAGTCAACCCCGCGCCGCGTTTCAATCGCAGCTTTTGCTCACTCTGGCTGGGAGTGGCTGGAAGCCCGGCTCAGCTCTCGCTGCGGCCAAGCTGCGAATGCTCGAAGAACAGCACCACGCCAAGCGCAATCAGCAGTGGGATAATCAGGTAGAACAGGCGAAACACCAGGAGCGCGGCCAGCACGCCGACCGGGTCCATGTGCGAGAGGCCGGCGAGGAAGACCACCTCGAAGACACCGAGCCCGCCCGGCGCGTGCGAGATTTGCGCCACCGAGAAGGATACCAGGAACACGCCGAGGATGACGAAATAGCCGGGATTGCCAGTGGCCGGCAGGGCAAAGAAGATGATTGCCGCGGCGGCAAGCAGTTCGACCGGGCCGATCAGCAACTGGCGTGCGACGATGGGCAGCGCCGGATAGTGCAGCTGGAAGCCGCCGATCCTGAGCGGCTTCAGGTGCAGCCAGCTGCCGAAGATGTAGGCGCCGACCAGGATCAGCATGGCTAGCCCGGCGGCACTCGCCGCCCGGTGATGTGGCACGCCTGAGAAACGGTCGATGACCTCGGGCTCCAGCACCAGCACGAGCCCGCCGAGGAAGATGCTGGACAGCACGAAGGTGATCCAGCAGATCGCCACGAGAACGCCGACATCCTGACCGGTCAGCCCCCTGGTGCCGTAGGCGCGATAGCGGATCACGGCGCCCGAGATTACCGAGCCGCCAATGTTGTGCGACAGCGCGTAGGTTGTGAAGGAGCAGAAGGTGACGAACAGCCACGACACTTTCTTGCCGATGTGGAGCAACGCGATGTGATCGTAACCGGCAAGCGAGGCGTAGGCGATCACCGAGCTCAGCGCCGCCAATATCCAGCCGCGCGCGGGGATCGCTACGATGCCGGCCCAAACGTCGTCGAGCGAGATGCCGCGCAGTTCGTGGATGAGCAGCCACAGCGAGAACACCACCGCCGCGATGCCGACGACCGGCCAGAAATAACGCCTCCAGTTCATGGCGTTGCCATCATGCGTTGCGGCTCATTGGTTGATGTTGCCCGGCCCTCTCGGTCCCTCTTTTGAGACATGCCTGATTGAAGCCGGCTATTCAACTGCGAAGCCGTCGCAGCCGCGGCATCGGTGCAAAATTCGCCGCATGCGCTCTTGGTGATCCCGCGTGGCGCTGTTAGTCTGGCGGCAACTTGAAACAATGAAAGCGCCTGCTGCGTCCGTTCCCGGTTCGCGCGGTGCCGGAAGGAACGACAGTGGAAGACCACGACACCGGCGCTCGCGCGCCGGAAGTGGGCGTGTCCAGGGCTTCGCCGCCCGATTCGGCGGGCCCATCCGCGGGGCGGCATCATGATCGCCATGCGGGGCCGGGCGGCAGATATGCCCCGGGTGACGCCCAGCAGCAGAAAAGCAAGAGCCGCAAGCGCCGCAAACGCAGGCGTGGGCGCAAGGTTTGCGCCCGCGACGAC
>NZ_RZOJ01000705.1:0-1467 GCF_003998845.1 Mesorhizobium sp. M4A.F.Ca.ET.022.05.2.1
ATCCCATGTCGAGCGGCCGCTGCGGCGAATGCTCGAAGCCGGCGAAACCCGACGCGCGGTAGGCCGCTTCGTAGCTGCGGTGACCGTTGGCCGGGCCCGGATGCGCGTAGGGCGCGCTGCCGGGCCGGAACGCCGCCATCATGCCGGCGGCTCCCGTCGTCGCGGCGCGGATGCCGGCGCCGGCCAGCGCCTGGCGGATCGCGCCGACGATCAGTCCGCGCACCAGGCCGGGATCGCGGAAGCGGACATCGGCCTTGGCCGGATGCACGTTGACGTCGACGGTCGCCGGATCAAGAGTCAGGAACAGTACGGTCACTGCGTGCCGGTCGCGCGGCAGAACATCGGCGAAGGCGCCGCGGATTGCGCCGGCGATCAGCTTGTCGCGCACCGGCCGGCCGTTGACATAGGCATATTGCTGCAGCGCGTTCGCCCGCGTGAAGGATGGAATCGAGACGTGGCCGGCAAGATGCACGCCATCGCGCGTGGCATCGATGGGGATGGCATTGTCGGGAAAGTCGGCGCCCATCACTTGCGCCACGCGTTGCAGCCGGCCCTCCGGATCGTCGCCGGTCGCGGGCAATTCCAGCGTCGAGCGGTCGGTGCCGGCAAGCGTGAAGCGCACGCCGGGGAAGGCGATGGCGATGCGCTTCACCACATCACTGGTCGCCGAGCTTTCGGCCCGCTCGCCCTTCATGAATTTGAGCCGTGCGGGCGTGGCGAAGAACAGGTCGCGCACCTCGACCGTGGTGCCGCGGTTGGCCGCCGCCGGCTTCACCGCCGAGACGCGACCGCCATCGATGCCGATCTCTGCGGCGCTGTCGCCTGCGGCCGTGCGCGAGCGGATCGACAGCCGCGCCACCGAGCCGATCGAGGGCAGCGCCTCGCCGCGGAAGCCGAGTGAGCGGATGTCGAGGATGTCGTCTGAAAGCTTGGAAGTGCAGTGGCGTGCGATTGCCAGCGCCAGTTCCCGCTCCGGGATGCCGGAGCCGTCGTCGGTGACGCGGATCAGGTTCAGCCCGCCGCCGGCGGTGACGATGTCCACGCGGGACGCCCCGGCATCGAGCGCATTCTCCACCAGTTCCTTCACCACGCTCGCCGGACGCTCGATGACCTCGCCAGCGGCGATCTGGTTGATCATCGTTTCGGAAAGCTGGCGGATGGGCATCCGGAGATTATAGGCGGATTCGACAGCGTTGGGGGAGGGGCGGAATACAGTTGGCAACAGCTACCGTCACGATCCCCTCGCGCTCCGCTGGCGCGCAGAAGCTGGCGACCTCACGCCTGTGTCACCAGCCAGTCCCTTACCTTGCGCGCATTGTCGCTGAGTTCGCGGTTCTTTGGCCAGATGACGTAGAACCCGATGCCGGTTCTCAGCACATGATCCGTCACCGGCACCAGCAGCCCCGATGCCACGAGGCGCTCGACCAGGTGCCGCCAGCCGAGCGAGATGCCTTGCCCTTCCATCAC
>NZ_RZOJ01000706.1:0-1458 GCF_003998845.1 Mesorhizobium sp. M4A.F.Ca.ET.022.05.2.1
GGGCATCACCTCGCTCTCCCGCCAGCAGCGCGAGGCAGGAGGGCGCTTCCGCGACGATTTCGAGCGCGCCGCGCGCGAGGGCCTGCAGCCGCAATCCTGGAGCGAGCGCATCGACGGCACTCGAGTGAATGCCGGCATCCCCGACCGCGTCCTCTCAGCCGGCCGCGCCCATGCGCAGGCGGCGGCCGCGCTCGCCCATTGGGAGGTGGCGGATGTGGTGCGCAAGGTCTGCCTCGAAGGCCAGTCGGTGAAGGCCATCGCCGAACGCAGCGGCGACGGGCGGGATGTGGTGGTCAAGCTGCTGAAGGTCGGGCTGGATTTGCTGGCGGTGCACTATGGGATGATGGGGAGGAAGGCGGGGTGAGGGGGTCCTTGAACATCCTGACAGGCTAGCCTAGAACTTGTGGGCCAATGATCTCAGACGTTTCTTAGCCATGCCGCAGTTTTGGTGGGTCAATCATAATCAAACGGCCCGCCAGGAGATCGAGGGCCAGTATCTCTGGTCTCCAAAAACTGAAAGCAACGGCGCGCGCAGCGAATTTTATAACAATATGCGTCGGGCCTCGCCTGGCGATTTCGTCTTGTCCTTTTTCGATCAAGCTATTCGCTATGTCGGCCGAGTTACCGAATTCGCATTCACCGCGCCCAAGCCGGCAGAATTCAAGGAAGCTGGGTCCTACTGGAACAAAGAGGGGTGGCTTCTTCCTGTGTTCCGGACGCGGCTTGAGCCATCTATACGCCCAAAGGCATTGATAGGTGTGCTGGGGCCGCTGCTGCCTAGTAAGTACTCACCGATTAGTCCGACGTCCGGGTCAGGCAATCAAAAAGCGTATCTCGCAAATATTTCGTCGGTGGTGTTTCAAACAATCGTCACCGACGCAGTTTTCGATCGCGCCGCTCTGGAGCGGGGTGGTGCCAATAGCCTGACTTTCGAAATCGTCAATGAACAGCTCGAAGATGCTGTCGAGCGGCAGATCAAAGATGATCGAAGCCTTGACGATACCGTCAAGAAGAGCGTCATTCTCGCTCGTCGCGGACAAGGGAAGTTTCGGGCCAACGTTGAGACGGTAGAGCGCTCGTGTCGCCTTACAGGAGTGACGAACCCGTCACTGCTGATCGCGAGCCATATCAAGCCATGGCGATTATGCACTTCAGCACAAGAACGACTCGATGGCATGAACGGATTGCTTCTAACGCCCGATGCCGATCATTTGTTCGATCGCGGCTTCATCAGCTTCGATGATGGCGGTGAAGTTCTGGTTTCACCGCGCGTCGATCGAACGGATTTGCAGCGGCTCGGTTTTGATCAACTGGCAATGCAGCGGTTCGGCTTCGCTGAAGCGCCGGCGACCTGGCATGTTGGGGCGTTCACGGCGCAACAGCAAAGCTATTTGGCTCATCATCGGACCGAGGTATTCGTTTGTTGATAGATCCTACTTGCCTCCCTCCGGCGCCTGT
>NZ_RZOJ01000707.1:0-1451 GCF_003998845.1 Mesorhizobium sp. M4A.F.Ca.ET.022.05.2.1
CATCGCGACCTGCGCCATCTCGGGCGCGGTCGGCACCTTCGCCAACATCGAGCCCTATGTCGAAGAGCATGTGGCGAAGAAGCTCGGGCTGAAGCCGGAGCCGGTCTCGACGCAGGTGATCCCGCGCGACCGCCACGCCATGTTTTTCGCCACGCTCGGCGTCATCGCCTCGTCGGTGGAGCGGCTGGCGATCGAAATCCGCCACCTGCAGCGCACTGAGGTGCTGGAAGCGGAAGAGTATTTCTCGCCGGGGCAGAAGGGCTCGTCGGCGATGCCGCACAAGCGCAATCCGGTGCTGACCGAAAACCTCACCGGCCTTGCCCGCATGGTGCGCTCCTTCGCCATGCCGGCGATGGAGAACGTGGCGCTCTGGCACGAGCGCGATATCTCTCACTCCTCGGTGGAACGCATGATCGGACCGGACGCCACCGTGACGCTGGATTTCGCGTTGTCGCGGCTCACCGGCGTCGTCGACAAGCTGCTCGTCTATCCCGACAACATGCTCAAGAACATGAACAAGTTCCGCGGCCTTGTGCATTCGCAGCGCATGCTTCTCGCGCTGACGCAGGCCGGCGTGTCACGCGAGGACGCCTACCGGCTGGTGCAACGCAACGCCATGAAGGTATGGGAACAAGGCGCTGATTTCCTTGATGAACTTCTTGCCGACAAGGAAGTGACGGCGGCATTGCCGGAAGCCGAAATCCGTGAGAAATTCGACCTCGGCTACCACACCAAGCATGTCGACACGATCTTCAAGCGGGTGTTTGGGGAGGCCTAACCTTTCCTTCTCCCCGTTCACGCGGAGAAGGTGCCCGAAGGGCGGATGAGGGGCGGCGCCGACTTCGGCGATGACTGTACTCGCCACGTCCAGGTCCGGGGGAGACAAACTCGCAAAACTGGCGCTGCCCCTCATTGCCCTGCCGGGCATTTCTCCCCGTATAGTGACGGGGAGAAAAAGAGCCGTGCCGACATCCAATCAAGCCTTGCCCGGCACCGTCCTGATCACCGTGCCCCACGGATCCTCGCGGGTCGTCTCGCCGGTCACATTGTCCGAGCGCATTTCGACCCACGCTAGGCCCGAACGTGCCGGATCGCGGCGGCCGGCGCCGGCGCTGCGCCAGGCATTGGCGCCAATGTGGTGGTGGTAGCCACCCGACGACAGGAACACCGCCTGGCCGCCATATCTCGCCACCGTGTCGAAGCCGAACTGGTCATGCCAAAAGGCCTCAGCGTCCTCCGGCCGGCCGACGCGCAGATGGACGTGGCCGACGATGGTGTTTTCCGGCGCGCCCTGCCAGCCGGCGTCATCGGCCGGCACACAGGCGACGACAGCCGGAAGGTTCAGACGCTCGGTCGCCATGGCGATCTTGTCGCCGATCCACTTCCAGTCCTGCGGACGGCGATCAGAATAGATTTCGATGCCGTTGCCCTCGGGATCGGTCATATAGAGG
>NZ_RZOJ01000708.1:0-1447 GCF_003998845.1 Mesorhizobium sp. M4A.F.Ca.ET.022.05.2.1
AAATCACCGTCATGTTGCCGGTATCAGCGAAATAACTGAATTCCAGTTAATCGCCTATATTTTCAATGATTTTAATCGCTTAGACGCATGCCAGCCATGCATTTTTCAGCATGGCGCAATGCTTTCCCGCATGTTAGCCTCGCTCAAATCGGTGGGGAGAGACGATCTCCCTCGGAGCGGATTTCATCCTGCTCTAAATGTCCGCGAAGAGACGCCAACAGGGAGTGATGCATGGCCACCGCCGCCAGAAAAGCGCCTGCCAAATCCAAAAACGACGGTAAATCACAAGGGCTCTCGGCCCCGAAGCCTGCCGACTTCACCAAGGAAGACGAGCTCGCCGCCTACCGGCACATGCTGCTCATCCGCCGCTTCGAGGAAAAGGCCGGCCAGCTCTACGGCATGGGCTTCATCGGCGGCTTCTGCCACCTCTATATCGGTCAGGAAGCCGTCGTCACCGGCATGAAGATGGCGCTGATCGAAGGCGACCAGATGATCACCGCCTATCGCGACCACGGCCACATGCTGGCGATGGACCTGTCGCCGCGCGGCGTCATGGCGGAGCTCACCGGGCGCCGGGGCGGCCTGTCCAAGGGCAAGGGCGGCTCCATGCACATGTTCTCCAAGGAGAAGCATTTCTATGGCGGCCACGGCATTGTCGGCGCGCAGGTCTCGCTCGGCACCGGTCTCGCTTTCGCCAACCGCTATCGCGAGAACAAGAACGTCTCGCTGACCTATTTCGGCGACGGCGCCGCCAACCAGGGCCAGGTCTACGAAAGCTTCAACATGGCCTCGCTGTGGAAGCTGCCGGTGATCTTCATCATCGAGAACAACCGCTATGCCATGGGCACCTCGGTGTCGCGCTCCTCCGCCGAGACCGATTTCTCGCATCGCGGCGCTTCCTTCAAGATCCCCGGCATCCAGGTCGACGGCATGGACGTGCGCGCCGTCAAGTCCGCCGCCGATCTCGCCACCGAATGGTGCCGCGCCGGCAACGGCCCGCTGATCCTGGAGATGCAGACCTACCGCTATCGCGGCCATTCGATGTCCGATCCGGCGAAGTACCGCTCCAAGGAAGAAGTGCAGAAGATGCGCTCCGAGCATGACCCGATCGAGCAGGTCAGGGCGCGGCTGCTCGACAAGAAATGGGCCAGCGAGGACGAGCTCAAGGCCATCGACAAGGAGGTCCGCGACATCGTCGCCGACGCCGCCGAATTTGCCCAGAACGACGCCGAGCCGGATCCGTCCGAGCTCTGGACCGACATCGTACTGTAAAGGGAGGGCAAGGACATGCCGATCGAAATTCTCATGCCCGCGCTCTCGCCGACGATGGAAGAGGGCAATCTTTCCAAATGGCTGAAGAACGAGGGCGACAAGATCGTCGCCGGTGACGTCATCGCCGAGATCGAGACCGACAAGGCGACGATGGCAGTCGGAGCCGTCGACGAGG
>NZ_RZOJ01000709.1:0-1407 GCF_003998845.1 Mesorhizobium sp. M4A.F.Ca.ET.022.05.2.1
ACAGCGAGCCGATCTCGCAGACGGCAAGCGCGATCATGTCGGCGGCGAAGGCCACCGGCTCGGCGTGGAAATTGCCGCCCGAAAGCGCCGTATCGTCCTCGGCGAAGATCAGCGGATTGTCGGTGACGCCATTGGCCTCGGTCTCAAGCGTGTCGGCCGCCTTGCGCAGCACATCGAGGGCGGCGCCCATCACCTGCGGCTGGCAGCGCAGGCAGTACGGATCCTGCACGCGCTCGTCGCCCACGCGGTGCGATTCACGGATGGCGCTGCCGGCCATCAAATTGCGCAGCGCATCCGCCGTCTCGATCTGGCCGCGATGCTTTCTGAGCAGATGGATGCGCGGGTCGAAGGGCGCGTCCGAGCCCTTGGCGGCGTCCGTCGACAGCGCGCCGGCGACCAGCGCCGACTGATAGAGGGTCTCGGCCTCGAACAGGCCGGCCAGCGCGAAAGCCGTCGAGAACTGCGTGCCGTTGAGCAGCGCCAGGCCTTCCTTGGCACCCAACGTCACCGGCTCCAGCCCGTGCGAGACGAAAGCGACCTTGGCCGGGAAACGACCGTGCGGGGTAAAACATTCGCCGACGCCGATCATCGCTGCCGTCATGTGCGACAGGGGCGCGAGGTCGCCGGAGGCGCCGACCGAGCCTTGCGCCGGCACCACCGGAATGACGTCGTTGGCGAGCATCGCTTCCAGCAGCGCGATGGTCTGCGGCCGCACGCCGGAGGCGCCCTGCGCGAGGCTGGCGAGCTTCAGCGCCATCATCAGCCGCGTGACGGCAACCGGCATAGGCTCGCCGACGCCGGCGGCATGCGACAGCACGATGTTGCGCTGCAGGGTTTCGAGATCGGCGGCGGGTATGCGCACGCTGGCCAGCTTGCCGAAGCCGGTGTTGATGCCATAGACCGGTTCGCCCTTGGCGACAATCCGCTCAACCGCCTCGGCGCTGGCCTTGATCCTCGGCTTGCAGGCGGCGTCCAGCTTCGGCACCGCGCCGCGATAGATGGCGCGCCAGTCGGCCAGCGTTGCGTTGCCGGGCTTCAGAACGAGTTCGGTCATTGTCCTCTCCAGATGCGGGCATGCAGCGGGTTGAAACCCATGCGGTAGACGAGTTCGGCCGGGCGCTCGATGTCCCAGATGGCGAGGTCGGCGGACTTTCCCGCCTCCAGCGTGCCGGTGTTTTCCAGCAGGCCAAGCGCACGCGCGGCTTCGCGGGTAACGCCGGCAAGGCATTCCTCGACAGTCAGCCCGAACAAGGTGGCCGCCATGTTCATGGTGAGCAGCAGGGACGTGAGCGGCGAAGTGCCAGGATTGCTGTCCGTGGCGACCGCCATCTTCACGCCATGCCGGCGGAACAGCTCGACCGGCGGCTTCTTGGTCTCGCGGATGAAGTAATAGGCGCCGGGCAGGAT
>NZ_RZOJ01000070.1:0-20944 GCF_003998845.1 Mesorhizobium sp. M4A.F.Ca.ET.022.05.2.1
CCGCTGGTTTCGATCGTCATGGCCCATCGCAACCGGCCGTCCTATCTGAAACAGGCGATCGCGGCGGTCGAGGCTCAGACCTACGAAAATCTGGAACTGGTGCTGGTCGACGACGGCAGCGACCTGGACGAAGCCAGGCGATTGCTGGACGCGCTGGAACCGGGCTTCCGCCAACGCGGGTGGAAGATCCTGCGCCGGCCGCACAAGCACCTCGGCGCGGCCCGAAACGCCGGCATTCGCGCCACGCAGGGCGAACTGGTCCTGTTCGCCGATGACGACAATGCGCTGTTCCCGGAGGCGGTCGAGCATTTCGCCCGCGCCATGTCGGCTTCGGGCGCGGATATCTGCACCGCGTTCCAGTTGATCTTCTACGAGGACACCGTGCCCGACGACCGCGGCGACGGGCTGATCCAATATCTGCCGCTCGGCGGGCCCGACGCGCTCGGCCTGATCCACAACGTCTATGGCGACGCCAATGCGATGGTGCGCCGGTCTGTCTTCTCGCGCATCGGATACCTGGTCGAAGAGCCGGGCTATGCTATGCACGACTGGGAATTTTTCGCGCGGGCCTCGCTTGCCGGGCTGAAGATCAGGCCGATCCCGAAGCCGCTTTACTGGTACCGGTCGAAACCGGACGGCATGTTCCGGATGTCTAACTGGTATGACAATCGCCGCCCGGTCCTGAAGACATTTGGCTCGAGCCAGTTCGATGGCGCCGGGCTGCTGCACCAACTGGCCATCGCCCAGAATACGACACGGTCCGAAATCGAGAGCGCACGCGAGAACCTGCGGTACACTCCCGCCTATCGAGACTATCTGGAGCTCTGCGACCTCGAGCCGAACAGCGATGCGACCCTGGAGAAGCTGGCGCGCATCGCCCGCTCGGTGGGCCGCGGCGATACCGCGGCCGGCTTGCTTGGACGGCCCGCAGCTGTCGATGTCACGGAACGTCCCGATGATGGCGGCGGTTCAACCATCCTCGTCTATGATGTCTTGCGGACCGCCAGGCTGCTGACGCCGCGCGTCTCGGCCCTGCCGCTGCTGCTTGTCGCGCCGGATGGCGGCGGGATGTTCCTGCGCCCCCACCCCGACGGCGCGGTGGCGGCCTCGCTCGATCATCAGTTTCCTCCCTTCTTCCGGGCGATCGAGGCAACAGTCGAAATCGCGCATGCCGACGCGCCGGCACTGGACTTCGCGCTTGCGCTTGCCCGCCCCGATCAGACCATCGACTGGCAGAGGGACATATCCGGGCAGACCCTTGCCTTCTCGGGCTGGATGACGGTCGCGGACAAATTCGCGCGCCGTAGCCTGGTGGCGACGCTTCGTGCACGGCGCAAAATGCCGCTCTCGATCATGCTTGCCGTTCGTTTCGCCGGAAGCCCCATCGGCTCTCCGACCAACGCCTTCTTTCGGACGCTGACACTGATCGGCGACTGAACCGCGTCGTGCGGGAACGGATTCAGCCGGCGCGCTTCAAGTCCTTGTTTTCATGCACGTCGTTCTCCCAAAAACCGCCGGAGCGTTAGGGCGACATGCAGGGCGTCGGCCGCGGATCCGGCCGTTAACCTTGCGCCAGGATGGGGCCCGGCACGCCACGGATATGGTTGACAAATTGCTAACAAAACAATAATTTCAATGTGGTGCGTGGTGAAAGGGGCTTGTTATGCGTAAAATCCAATCGCTACTATTGGGTGGGCTAAGTATTCTTGGCGTGAGCGTCGCTTTCTCTGGCGCGGCGCAGGCGCAATTCGAAGGTGGGATCCAGGAGGCCGAGCTCGCTTGCGAGCAGGCCCTGAAGATCGGTACGATCGAGGCGCTCGAAGACTATCTGCATCGTTATCCTAATGCTCCGACGGCCTGCAAGGCGCTTGCCCTGAACACGCTGGCGCAATTCAATCCGAACGGCGGCGACGGAAATAACGGTGATGGCGGCGGCGGTTACGGCGGGTAGAATCAGCCGTATCCACAATTCGATCGTTCGTCAGTTCAAGTGGCCGCGCTTTGACGCGGCCTAACGGCGTTTGAGACGAACTCGGCGTAGCGATCCGAGGTTCTCATCCAGCCGAGTTCGACAAGTTGCGCGGCGTCACGATAGCGAACGGAGCGTTGGTCCCGAAGCGACAGTTTCGGATCGCGCTCCAATGCCTCCATGTAGGCGGCGCGCTCCTCCAGGGTCTTTTCCTTAAGCTGCGTGTTCTCGCTCAGTGACGACGCTGATTTCTGGCGGAAACCCCAGACGAATTTGAAATGCAGCAGCGCGACGCGGAGCTCGCTGAACTGAACCTTGCTGATCGTGTGCTGGGCCACATGATAGCGCCTGCCCCGCTCCCATCGCACGATCGGCACCTTGGTCAGACATGGCGGGAAGGTCTGCTTGAACCGGCCGTGCCAGAAGACGCGCTCCCTGACGCCACCGAACATCTGCTGCGGCGGGTACTTGCCGTCACGCGCCCGCAGCCAGCCCGGTTCCGGATCGAAATAGGGTGAGGCCTCGATAAGCGGGAGCGTGCCGTCATAGTGGCACTCCGCCAGCGGGCCGCCGGCGTACATGTCGATCATAGAGCCGATCACCGCGTCGGCGTCGGTCGAGTCAAGATAGTCGCAAAGCCGGTGCAGGTTCACCCGCTCGAAATCCGGGTAGACCAGCAATTCGTCGGCGTCGATCGAGAGGCACCAGTGGCCAGTGCCGAAGACGTTCATCAGCGTGTTGATCCAACGCGGCGGATCGATGTTCTCGGCGAAGTGCGATCCTTCCGTGTGGAAACAATGGCTGTCCGGCTGCTCCAGGATCAGTTCGAGCGTCCCATCCGTCGAACCATTGTCGAGGAAGAAGAAACGATCGACGCCGAGGCCGCGATAGTGATCGAGAAGCTTGGGCAGCAGTGTCGCTTCATTGCGCAGTCCGACAAAGCACAGGATCTCGCCCTTGCTTACGTCGATCGGCCGGTCGTCCAGCCGTTCGAGGTGTTTCGGAGATCGATGGCCAAGCATGCGAGCGTCATGATCCGGGTTACGCGAAAGCGAGTGGGTATTGTGGCTCCGCGCGGCGATTATCCCCGCGAGACAATTATCAAAGTGTTATCCTACTGTTGGCAAGACTGTCCGCTGCCGCTGATGATCAAGGGGGACTGATTGAGCATTGGTTCTAAGCTAGGCGCGACGCCCAAGGGCAAGCGACAGGCAAGCCACAAGCCCCGCAATGTATGCGTCGTTTCAGAGGTCGAGTTCGGTTCGATTTCGACCGCCGATCCGGGGTCGGCGACCTACGCGCTGGCGCAATATCTTGCGGTAACCGGCGACACCGTCACGCTGCTATGGGTGCCGAGCCCGATCGGCAGCCAGCCCGACGAGGAGGAGATCGCCAGGCTCGGCAAATGGTGCTTCGACAATTTCCTGGTGCGGCTCGAACTGTTGCCGCAGTCGCCCGAGCTGCTGCGCGGCCTGGACTCGAGCGACAAGCATTCGGTGGCCGTCTACCATTACCTCAAGCAGAACGCTTACGACGTCGTCTACTTCGCGCTCGAGGGCGGACTGGCGCATTTCCCGACCGTTGCCAAACGAACCGGGGTCTTTCCCGATCCGCCCGCGATCGTCGTGCTCGCCCACGAACCGCTGATGTGGAAGCTGCAGGCCAATGGTCGGGCGGTCGAGCGCAAGGAGCAGATGACCATCGCACATATGGAAAGGACCTCGGCAGAGACCTGCGACCATCTCGTGGTCACCGGCCAGTCGGTGCTCGACTGGATGACCAAGGCAGGCTGGAAACTGCCCGCCAGCCGCCACGTCGCCGTCCCGCTCGTGCCGGAGGAATGGCGTTCGAACTTCCACTCCGATCCCTATCGGCGGCGACCGCGGCTCACCACCGAAATCGTTCATTTCTCCGGCACCGAGGCGCGCAGCGGGCTGACGCTGTTTTGCGATGCGCTCGATCGTCTGGCCGACAGCGGCATCACCGACCTGGCGGTGACGGTCGTCGGCGCGTTTGGCCATATGCTCGGCGAGCATTCGGGCGGCATGATCGTCCGGCGCGCGCGGCAATGGCCGTTCAAGCTGAAGCTGCTGCCCATTCGCGACGAACCCGAGATCTTCCGATACCTGCGGCAGAGCCATGCGCTGGTGGCGATCACGCATGCGGCTGCGCAGCTTCCGATGGACGTGGTCGCATGCCTCGACGAGGAGATCCCTTTCGTCGCGACGGACGTCGGCAGCATCCGCGACATGCTGCACCCGAAGTCGGCCGACACCGTCATGATGGAGGCTTCCGCGTCCGCCATCGCGGCCAAGATCGCGGAGGCGCTGCAAAGCCGCGCGATCAGCCCGGCGAAGCCGCTGCACGGGCGTGCGGCGCGCGAGAAGGCCTGGAGCCGGCTGCACGCGAAATTCCGCCGGGAGCCGCGCAAGGCCGCCGGCTCGCGGCGGAGCCGGCCGCCCCTGGTGTCGATCATCACCGCGCACTACAACCGGGCGCGGCTGCTGCCGCAGGCAATCGCCTCGGTTCGGCGCCAGGACTATCCCAAAATCGAACTGATCGTCGTCGATGACGGCAGCACCGATCCTGAGGCAATCGAACTTTTGGCCGAGCTCGGCCCGGAGTTCGAGCAACGCGGCTGGCGGATCATCAGGCAGAAGAACGGCTTCCTCGGCAAGGCGCGCAACACAGGCATCCGCGCCGCCAAGGGCTCGCTGATCCTGTTCCTGGACGACGACAACGCACTCTTCCCGAACGCGGTCAGCACATTCGTCGCAGGCATGCAGAATTCCGGCGCCGACATCTGCACGACCTTCGCCAAATGGCTTAACGAACCCTTCGTGCCACCGGATACTAAGAGCGGATACATGCTCTACTTTCCGGTCGGAGGGCCGCCCGACATTGCGCTGATCACCAATCCCTATGGCGATGCCAATGCGATGTTCCGGCGCGAGGTGTTCGACAGGGTCGGCTATCTCAATGAAGAGCGCGGCTTTTCAGCGAGCGATTGGGAATTCTTCCTGCGCGCGGATCTGGCGGGCCTCGAGATCGTCACCGTACCGGAGCCGCTCTATTGGTATCGGTCGGCGCCGACAGGGATGAACCGGAATGCCGAATGGCTGAGGAACCGCAGGCCGATCATCGACGTCTTCCGCAAGCACAAATTCGCGCATACGGACATGTTCGTGCAGCTCGGCATCAGCTCGAATACCGCCAGTCATGAAAAGGACCTCAACCTCTGGAACCTTGAGCTGCGCGTCAAGGACGAGCGCTATCTCAGGCTGAGCTCTGGCCCCGCCAACGCCGCCGATGCGATGCAACTGCTGGCCGAGATCGCGGCCCGCGAGGGCAGGCCAGACACGGCGATCTCGCTGCTCGCCCATGCCGGCCGGTCCGACTTCACACTCGGCGTCGTCGACATGCTCAACGCAGCCGCCGACGAGACCGTGCCGGAGCTGCATTCCTCGCTTTACCGCGAGCAATACCTTTCGGCCGAGCCGCTGCGCCTTGCTCATGTCGCTTCGCATCCCGATGCCGTTGCGGATTTGCTGAGCTATGTCGAACGATCGCCGGATCAGCTGTTTCTCGAAGCAAGGGGCGGCAACGTGACGATGGCCCTGCTGAAGGGCGTCTGCCCGCCGGGCGTCATCGGCGCAAGCTGCTGGATCTACCTCGACGAGGACCTTACTGGAACCGCGCAGTTCCAGCTTGCGATCGTCGACGCGGAAAACCAGACTTTCGGCGAGCTTGCCGGAATGCTCGATCTTGATGGCGGGAGCGGCTGGGCCGATGTCAGCCGGCCGCACGAGCCGCGCGAAATAAGAACGGCCATCAGTTCGCCGGCGTCGGGCCGGCGCGATCTGCTGCTCGCGGTCAGGTGCGGCGGAGCGCGCCCGCAGGCGCGTGTGCTGGGCGGCTTTTCGAGCATCCAGATTCGCCATGTCGTTTCGAACGGGGCGAGACACCCGCGTCTCAACGCGCCGCAGGAGCGCCGGCGCATGCGCCGGATTACCAATGACGAGATCAAGCAAGCCTCGCTCGTAACCAACCATCCCTCCGACCTGCCGACGCTTCTCGTCGCCGGCGACGATGGCGGCCTGTTCCTGCGGCCGAACACGCATGGTCCGGTTGTCGCGGCCCTCAAGTCGGCTTTCCCGGCTTTTGCCAGAAGTGTCGTCGCGACGGTGGAGATCGCCCATGAGGAGGCGTCGCCCTTCGAGTTCGCCATGGCGCTGGGCAGGCCGGAGGAAAGACTCTCGTGGAAAGGCGATGCCCCGACCGGCGCCCTCGCCTTCTCCGGATGGACACGGGTTCCGAGACCTTTCGAGCTGCAGGACTTGAAAGTCTCGATCCGGGAGATAGATCGCAAATGGCTGACGATCTACCTGGCCATCCGCCTGCCGCGCGGTTCCAGGCCGATGCCGTCCAATGCCTTCTGGCGCAAGCTGCTGCTGTTGTGGGACTGACGAGCGCGCCGGCCGCGGTTTGCCACCTTGCCGCAGTAAAGAATGCGGCGTTAGACTAAGCCGCAGCGAGAGGCGCCAAGACAATGAAGAAATCATTCATCCTTGTTCTAGCCTTTATTAGCGCTGCCGCAAGTACGGTAGGTTTCAGCGCGGTCGCCCAGGAACGCGACCTTGGCCCAAACTGCACGCAGTGGAACTCCTATCGCGTCCTGTTCAACAAGGGCGACGGCAAGATATCGACGGATTCCGCCAGCGCGTTGAAGGCCTTCATCAAGGATGCCGGACAGGATTGCGGCTACAGGCTCTATGCGACGGCGAGCAAGGAAGGTGGCTACGACAAGGCTGACGGCATTGCCGGCCGCAGGCTGAATGCAACCAGCGATTTCCTCAAGGCGCAAGGCGTCAAGCCGGAAATGGTGCTGGCGCTTTCGCATTGGGTCGACGATGGCGCCGCCGACACGAAAACGGCGCGCAGCGCGATCCTGTACACCTTGCCGAAACAAGGGATATCGTGCCGGCAATACGAGAAGCGCGCGCCTGTCCAGGTCCATCTGTTTTTCGACAGCCAGTCCTCTGTGATTTCATCGCAGATCAAGGATGACCTCGATAAGTTCGCCGCGAGCATCAAGGACTCGCGTTGCAACGTCGAACTGACGGCGTTGGCGGCCAAGGAATTCAAAGGCGCCAATGCCGCAAAGACAAACAAGGCACTGGCCAAGCAGCGCGTGAAGGCGATGGTGGACATTCTGACCGCGGCCGGGATCGACAGTGACCGGCTCATCGACACGAACGTCGAATATATCGGCGACAGCAAGCCGAACACCGCCAGGAATCGTCTGGCGACCGCATCGCTGATGTAGCGGCCCAGGGAACGTGAATCCGCCGGCGTCATCACCCGCGCCGCGCTTCGGCTATCCCGGCTGCAAGTGGACGCCCCTGTCGCGGACCAGCAGCCAGCGCAGGCTCCATGCCAGCACGACATTGAACAGCGCGAGGCCGCCGAGCACGGCGAGCGTGCCCTGCGCTCCAGTCCATTGCATCAGCACCGCGCCGATCGACGGCGCGGCCGCCTGTGCAATCAGGCTCGGCATGGCAAGACGGCCCATCAGCTTCGCGTAGCCTGACGGACCGAACAGGGCGAGCGGCAAGGTGCCGCGCGCGATCGATTCGAGACCGATGCCAGCGCCGTAGAAGCCGAGCGCCACCGGCACGGCCGGCATGCCGGCCCACAGCGCCAGGACACCGATGGCGACGAAGCTCGCCGAGGCAAGCTTGGTCCAGATCGGATGGTGATAGCGCGCGATCATCATCTCGACCGCGCGCGCCGTTACCTGCGAGGGGCCCACCAGGGCTCCGAGACCGACAGCGGCGGCGAGCGCCAGGCCGCCGGCCTGCAGGATCGACAGCAAATGCACCGAGAGCGTCGAGGAAATCACCGCCGCAAGCGTGATGGTGCTGGCGAGCAAGGCCATGACGGGCAAGGACGGGTTGACTGGCCTTGCAGCGGCGGCGTTTCGATCCACATCGGATGCCGCGCTGCGTTGCGGCACCCGGCGCGGCAGCAGCGTGAGATAGAGCGGCAGCGCGATGAGGAGTTGCACGGCGGCATAGGCAAGGCAAGCGCCGCGCCAGCCGATCGTGCTCAACAGGAAAGCCGAGATCGGCCAGCAGACGGTGCTGGCCAGGCCGCCGAACAGGGTGAGCGTGGTGATGGCCGAACGCGCGCTATTGCCGTAAAGGCGGCCAAGCGTGGCGAAGGCGGCGTCGTAGAGTCCTGCCCCCATGCCGAGCCCGATCACGAGCCAGGCACCGATATAGACGGCAAGCGAGGGCGCCGCGGCCAGGCCGATCTGGCCGGCGCCGATGCAGAATGCGCTGAAGGCGAGCACGTTACGGCCGCCATGGCGCTCGATCGAGGAGCCGACGCGCGGCGATATCAGGCCGGCGACGAGAAGCCCGAGCGACAAGCCGCCAACCACCCATGCCAGCGGCCAGCTGGTGTCGCGGGCCACCGCCGGTGCAATGACCGCCGGCAGATAGTAGGATGAGCCCCACGCCATGATCTGCGTCAGGCCGAGCACGGTGATGATGATGCCGCGGCCGCGCATGCCGGCCATGCTGCTCATGCGGCAACGCCGCAGCCGCAGCCGCCCCTGCCGGCGGCTTTCGCCTCGGCGTCGGCGACGCAGCAGCCGTCCGCCGCTTGCGGGGCCGGACCACCACAGCAGCCGGCGAACGCCTTGCCGGTCACGGTGACCCCACCCGGCACCGTGCAGACGCCGGTCTCGGGCAGGACCAGTTGCACCGCATCGGCCGAGGCGACGTCGCCGGCCAATGCGGCCGCGACCGAGCGCACCTGCTCGTAGCCGGTCAGCAGCAGGAAGGTCGGCGCCCGGCCATAGCTCTTGATGCCGACCGTATAGACGCCGGGCTCGGGATGGCTGAGCTCGCGGTGCCCATGCGGCGGCACGTCGCCGCAGGAATGCTCGTTGGGATCGATCAGCGGCCCCAGCGCCCTGACGCCTTCCAGCCATGGATCGAGGTCGAGCCGCAATTCCCTGGTCAGGCTGAGATCGGGCCGCTGGCCGGTCGCGGCGACGATTCGGTCGATAGGGCCGATGCGCCGCAAACCGTCCGCCGTATCGCCCTCGACAATCAGCCGGCCGTCTTCCTCGCGAATTGCCGTCGTGGCAAACCCTGTGACCAATTGGACGCGGCCGCTCTCGGCAAGGTCCCTGACGTCGGATCCAAGTTCACCGCGGGCCGGCAAGGCATCAAGATCGCCGCCGCCATAGATGCGCACCAGATCGGTGCCGCGCGTCGTCCAGATGAACGTTGTGCCCGGCTCGTCATCCGCCACCCTGGCCAAGTCGAGCAGGGCATTGGCGGCCGAATGGCCGGACCCTGCCACCAGCGTGGCGCGGCCGCCGTAAAGGGCCCGGTCCCGGCCGAGAATGTCGGGAATGCCGTAAGCGATGCGGTCGGCGAATTCCGCCTCTCCCTCCGCCGCGATGCCGCCGGCGCCGAGCGGATTGGGCGTGCGCCAAGTGCCGGAGGCATCGATCACGGCACGGGCGCGGTCGCGCCTGATGCCGCCGGCGGTTTCGACCACCAGCATGAAGGGACGCGCCTCGCGTCCGCCGCCGCGCACTTTGTCGGCGCCCCAGCGGGAGATGCCGGTGACGCGGGCGCCGGTCTCGATCACCGGCGACAGTTCCGGCAATCTCGCCAGCGGCTCGAGGTAGAGCGCGACAAGATCATCGGCCGTGGGAAAGGTCTCCGGATCGGGCATCTTCCAGCCCGTCGCTTCCAGCAGTTCCCTCGCCGCCCGATCGACGCAGTAGCGCCAGGGCGTGAACACCCGCACATGGCCCCAATCCCTGAGATTGGAGGCTACAGCGGTACCGGCCTCGTAGAGCTTCACCGGCACGCCCTGTTCCAACAAATGAACGGCCGCCGCCAAGCCGACAGGGCCGCCGCCGATAACGGCGACCGGGAGATCGTTCTGCTCGCTCATGCTCCCACCTTCCATAATTCCGGGATTATCGAAATATCGGGCAAAAAATCATGCCGCCACCTCTCCCGTGGCGGGGTTGCAGGCGGCGTCGGCGCAGCATTCGTCGGCGAGGAAGCCGATCAGATCGCGCATGATCGGATAGTTGGCGCGGCAGATCAGCGTCGTCGCCTGCCGCTCCTGACTCACCAGCCCGGTCAGGATCAGCCGGTGCAGATGATGCGACAGCGTCGAGGCGGCGATGCCGAGGCTTTCCTGCAGATAGCCGACCGGCCGGCCGGCCTCTCCGGCCCTGACCAGGATGCGATAGAGATTGAGCCGCGTCGGATTGCCGAGCGCTTCCAACTGCTTTGCTGCTTGTTCGAGTTTCATGGAAATATGGCTATGCCAGGTTGGGCGGCGCCGTCAAGGGAATTTCGAACATTATGGAAATATGCAGGTAGCAATCCGCCCAACGCCAACGCGGCTGGCCTGCAGATGATATAGGCTATCATCAATCAAGACGGAGGCATGGTCGCCGATCCTGCGCATGGGCTTCGGCGGCGAGTGAACATGGAAAGCGAAGGCACAACCATCGTCCTGGGCATCCCAATTCCGTCCATCGATCCGGTGTTTCTGGGCGTTGTCGGTGTCCATATTCTGTTTGGGCTTGCCGCCTTGACCACCGGCGCTGCCGCGATGTTTTCCCAAAAGGGGCGCGGCCGGCACTCGAACTTCGGCAGCATTTACTTTTGGTGCCTGTTCGGCGTGTTCGTGACTATGAGCGCCTTGTCGCTCATGCGCTGGGCGGAAAACTACCATCTGTTCGCGCTGGGATGCATTTCTTTCGCATCTGCCTATTTCGGGCGCACGGCCGCCCGACGACACTGGCGCCAATGGCCCAGGCTGCATCTCACCGGCATGGGGATGTCCTACGTCGTAATGCTTACCGCATTTTACCTCGATAACGGCAAGAACCTGCCCTTATGGAGGGAGCTTCCAACTATTGCATTTTGGGTTCTGCCCAGCGCGATCGGAATGCCGATAATCCTCCATGCCTTGTTTCAGCACCCGGTCGTCCTGGACTTCGATCGCTCGCGAGCGGCAAGCACCAGATCCGCAAACCCAGACTGAGAGGCGAGCGCCTTTCGGTGCTACGTCAGACGACCCGCTTGCCGTCGGCGCCGATCACCACCTCGCCGTCCTCCTTGGTGAACGGGCCGATGTCGGGATTGGACAGGATGTCGAGCACCGCTTCCGACGGCCGCGCCAGTATCGTGCCTTTCGGCGTCACCACGATCGGCCGATTGATCAGGATCGGATGCGCCAGCATGAAATCGAGGATCTCGTCGTCGCTCCATTTGGGATTGCCGAGATCGAGCTCGGCATAGGGCGTGCCCTTCTCGCGCAGCAGCTGGCGCGGCGTCATCGCCATGGCGGCGATCAGCTCGACGAGCTTTTCGCGCGACGGCGGCGTCTGCAGATATTCGATCACCTCGGGCTCCTCGCCCGACTGCCGGATGATCGCCAGCGTGTTGCGCGAGGTGCCGCAGGCAGGGTTGTGATAGATGGTGATGGTCATTCGGCGGCTCTCATCTCAGGTTTCGGTTCAGCAAGCAGCCAGCCGGCCAGCGCCAGCGCAAGCAGCGCGCCTAGCAATTCGGCAACGATGAAGGCGGGGACGTCGAGCGGCCGGATGCCGGAAAAGGTGTTGGAGAAGGCGCGCGCGACGGCCACCGCCGGATTGGAAAAGGAGGTCGAGGCGGTGAACCAGTAGGCTGCGGTGATGTAGAGCCCGACCAGCCAGGGGATGGCATCGCCGCGAAAACGCAGGCCGGCGAGAATGGTGAAGACCAGCCCGAAACTCGCGACCAGTTCGGCGATCCACTGCCCCGCCCCGCTCCGCACCGTCGTCGACAGTTCGACGAGAGGCAGGCCGAACATGGCATGCGCGACGACCGTGCCGGCGAGGCCGCCGAGCAACTGGGCGACGACATAGCAAAGTGCGGCATGCCAGCCGATCTCGCGCCTCAGCCCGAACACCAGCGTCACGGCCGGATTGAAATGGGCGCCGGAGATCGGGCCGAGGACTGTGATCAGCACCACCAGGATAGCGCCGGTCGGCAGCGTGTTGCCGAGCAGGGAAAGCGCGACGTCGTCGGTGAGACGATCGGCCATGATGCCCGAGCCGACGACAGCGGCGACCAGCATGGCGGTGCCGAGCGCCTCGGCGGCGAGACGGCGGGGAAGATCGACAATCATGAGCGGATCCGCATATGTTGCATTGCTAGCATTTGCAGGTCACGGCCCGGAGGACCGGCTGGCAGAGTTCCGGCGCGCCGTTGCAGCAATCCTCCATGAGATAGGCAAGCAGGTCGCGAAAGCCGGTCATGTCGGCGACGTAGCGGATCACGCGCCCTTCTCGCGCCGCGCGGACCAGTCCGGCATGGTCGAGCACCTTCAAATGCGCCGACATGGTGTTCTGGACGATTTCGAGCCGCGCGGCGATCTCGCCCGCCGGCAGGCCGCCCGCCCCGGTCTTCACCAGAAGGCGGAAAACCTCCAGGCGCGTGTTCTGACCAAGCGCCGCCAAGGCGCGAAGGGCCGCTTCCCTGTCCATCCATATATCCTTAAATCCGGATTTGAGGATGCTTAGTAACGCAACATGACAGACAGATGACAGCGGGCGTGACGAGGATCGGTCGGGTGCACCAATGGAACTCAGAACGTATCGAAGCGACGCTCCACGTCGCGCGCGAACATTTCGCGCTTTTCGTCCGATATGCTGTGAACGGAGTATCGCGACAGGTACAGATGCCGCACGCCCCGGCCGCACATGGTCTTCAGTCCGCGCAGCAGCACCTTCTTTCCGGGGTTCTGCATATAGAGTTGGGTGTACCACCACGGCGACCCGCATGTGGTGACCACGCCCATGCGGCGGATATTGAGCAGCGCCGGCTTGATCAGGCCGTCATCCGGCGGCACCTCGTAAGCGATGCCTGGGCGCCACACCCGATCGAAATAGCCTTTCAGTATGGCGGGCATGCCCGACCACCAGGTCGGAAAGCAGAAGACGCATGCCTCTGCCCATAACAGCGCATCGACATAGACCTGCAGATCCTTCGGCACCTGGGAGGGATCGTAATGGCCACGCCATTCCTCGGGCAGCATCGCCGGGTTGAACTTCATCTCGTAGAGGTCAAAGTCGATGACCTCGTCGCCTCTTGCCTTGAGCGTCTTGACGACGCGCTGGTGAAGCGATGCCAAATAGCTGTCGGCCGCCGGATGCGCGTAGACTACATTGACCTTCATTGGATGACGCCCTCAAGCCTTCCACCCGAAGCTATTAGTCGAAGCTAATAGGCTTGCCTAGCTGCCGGAGCGCCCCGCATGCGGCGCCCTCCTGCCCGCTTCGACTAGGCCACGCAGATGCCGGGCACCGAGACCTTCTGGAACAGATGCGGCGAAGCCACAGCCGAGGACGGATAGGCCGAGATCTTCGCCCTGAACTGCGGATGGGAGAAAGCGGCGCGGAAGGCGGCGGTCGATTCCCACACGGCATAGTTCAGGTAGGTCGGGCTTTCGCCGATCGCGCGGTGAAGCTGGGTCGAGATGAAACCCGGCTGCTGCTTCATGAAGACAGCGTCGTCCTGCCAGACGTCGAGGAAGGTTTGCTCGTCGGCCTTGTCGAGCGTGAACACGTTCACCAGCACGACGGGGGCGGCGTCGATCGCGACCTGGCGGTCGATCGGGAAAGCAGGGTCGAGGGGGCGCATACGGGTCATGGGAGGCTCCTTCAATTGGTGTTATGATGTCAATCTGTTATGATGCATACATATACATTTGACAACATGATGTCAATATAGATATAAGGTGACAAATGCCCGATACAAAGCGAACACCGACCGGCAAGGCTTTGAGCGATCTCATTCTCGACCTGTTCAGGCTGAACAGCCGCATCAGCGCTGCCGGCGACAGGCTGGTCGCCGATCTCGGCCTGACCAGCGCCCGCTGGCAGGTGCTGGGAGCCATCGTCGCCGCCGAGCGTCCGCAGCCGGTGGCGTGGCTGGCGCGCGATCTCGGCGCCAACCGCCAGAACGTGCAGCGCATCGTCAACGACCTCGAGGGCGAAGGACTGGTCGCCTTCAGGATCAACCCGCATCACCGGCGGGCGCAGCTTGTCGTGCTGACCGACGACGGGCGCGAAGCCTACGACGCGGCCATGCGCCTGCAGGCCCCCTGGATCAACACCCTCGCCGACGGGCTTGCCGTCGAGGACATCAACACCATGCACGGCGTGATCACGGCACTACGCAAAAAACTGGAAGGCAACGATGACGCTGAAGAGCAGGGCTGACCGCTGCGGAACGGTGGCTGTCCCATCCCTTGCTGAGCGCCGCCCTCATCCTGGCGCTGCTCGCTTCCCAGCATCGCCAGCTTTGGACGGCCCGAACCGGCGCACAGTACACCGCGCGGCTGCGTTGCCAAGCGCGGCGATTTCGCGCAACGGTTCCGACAACCGCAATGACCGCAGTAGCCTCACCGATGCCAGTATCCCGTGCCCGATAGCTCAATACTCGTCACCGGAGCGCGCGCGCCGGTGGCGCTGCATCTGACCCGGCTGCTGTATGGCGCCGGACACCGGGTGATCCTCGCCGACACACCTGCCCGCCCGATTGCTGCCGCCAGCGTGGCCTGCGCACGCTACTACCGCCTGCCGCGACCGCGCTTCGAGCCGGCGGCCTACGCCGAGGCGGTCGAGGCGCTGGTGCGCGCCGAAGGGATCGGCCTGGTCATCCCGACCTGCGAGGAGGTTTTCCATCAGGCGCTCGCCTGGCGCGACCGCGCGATCCCGGCGCGCCTGTTCGCGCCCGGCATCGAGTTGCTGGCCGAAGTCCACAACAAACATGCCTTCATCCGCCTGGCCGAACGGCTCGGCCTGGCGGTGCCGGAAACGGTGCTGCTGCAATCGCGCGACGATCTGGGGGCCATGCGCGGCCGCGCGCGCGAATTGGTGTTCAAACCGGTGTGGTCGCGCTTTGCCAGCCAGGTTCTTTTGCGCCCCTCGCCCGGCGCACTCGATGCCGTCAATCCCTCGCCCGCCGCGCCCTGGGTGGCGCAGCGCTTCGTGCCCGGCGAGGAGATCAGCGCCTATGCGGTGGCGCGCGGCGGCAGGCTAAAGGCATTCTCGCTCTACCGATCGCTCTATCGCGCCGGCAAGGGTGCCGGCGTCTTGTTCCAGCCGGTCGAGGACGCGGCCGCGCGGCGGCTGGTCGAGCGCATCGTCGCCGCCACGTCATGGACCGGACAGATCTCCTTCGACCTGATGCGGCAGGCAGACGGAACGGTTCTGCCGCTGGAATGCAACCCGCGCGCCGTCAGCGGGCTGCATTTCTTCCGCGATCCGGCGCGCTTTGCGAACGCGGTGCTGGGAGACGGGCCCGAGGTCAGACCCGATGTCACCGCGCCCCAGACCGCGCGGCTCGCCATGTGGATCTACGGGCTACCGGCGGCCTTGCGCTGCGGTGGCCTCGGCCGCTTCCGCAAGGCGATGCGTGAGGCCGAGGAACTGCTCGACTGGCCTGATGATCCGGCGCCGGTGAAGGCGCAATGGGCGGCGCTGGGCGAGATCGCAGGCGTTGCACTTCGAGAGCGCATCAGCCTGCAGGCGGCATCGACGCGCGACATCGAATGGAACGGGCCGGACGAGTGACGTCGGCAGGAGGGCGAAGGAATGAGACGGTCCTTCCGCCTGCCGTCACAGCTCGATCTGATGCATTCTTGGCTCGCTTGCCGCCGGCGGCAGGTTCCCGGCCATAATCGCGGCGATGTCGCGGCGCAGGAAATCCAGCGGACCGATCACCGGCAGCGCCAGCGGGGCGAAACGGGCGTTGTCGCTCGCCGATTTCAGCACGCGGCGATCCTGCTGCAGGGCGATGTTGAACAGCGGCTTGAAGGCAAATGCCTTTATCCTGCCGAGCAAGCCCTGGCGCGGGCCGATCAACCAGCCAACGCCCTCGACGGTGCGCTCGTCGGCCTGGCGCAGATGGAAGGTGGTGGCGAGGGCCAGCCCATCCTTGCTCCAATATTCCAGTTCGGCGATGCCGGGATGTCGGAAGCGGCCGATTGTTCTCGCGCGCTCACCCTCCAGCAGCCGGCTGATCAGCCCCTGCTGCCGATCCTCGCCGGTGTAGCAGGCCTCGACCCAGCCCTCGCCGCCGGTCACCTCGACGCGCACGAGATGGCGTCGCGAGCTCAGGCCGCGCAGCAGGCCCTTGTGGGTGAAGTGGGTATGGGTGGCATCGAGGATGTTTTCGGCCGCGTCGATCACCGTCGACTGCGTCGAGCTGCGCACCCGCCGCACGACGAGGTCCCGACCCTGCATGCAGTGGAGATAGGGCTCGCCCTGCGGCGTTCCCGACGAGACGAAGACGACGCCGTCGCGCTCGATGACGCCGTAGCGACGCACGCGGTAATGCGGCATCTCGCCGACATGACCGGGAATGGCGGTGCAGCGGCCTTCGCCGTCATAGCGCCAACCGTGATAGGGGCATTCGATTTCGCCGCCGACGACCTTGCCGGTCGAGAGCTCGACCAGCCGGTGCGGGCAGCGGTCGAACAGCGCGGCGATGCCCTGGGCCGAGCGGAACAGGACGACAGGTTGGCCGTCGATCAGGATGCGCCTGGGCTTGCGCCTGATGTCGGCCGACAGCGCCACGGCCTGCCAATGATCTTTCCGATCGTGATCTTCGCTGTGCCTCTGGCGCACGCTCACAGCTCGAACCTCCTGAGCAAGGGAATGCCGACCAGCGCCAGCACGGTTTCCATGACGCGGATCGCCGCACGCCGGCGGCGCGAAAGGTGCCCGGCGTAGACGGCGTTGTATTCGATAGTCGCCACCGCGCCGCGCAGGCGCTTGAAGCCCGCCGCCCCGGCGCTCATGTTGAAGAATAGGCCGTGCGCGGTCGCATGCTGCTGAGCCATCGCCATCACCATGCGATAAAGCCCCTCCTGTATCGGCAGGCCGGTATCGTAGCCGACGATGGGCTGGGTCAGCGTGCGGCCGTTCTCGAACAGGCCGGTGACGGCGACGAGGTCTCCACCCGGCCGGCGCAGGCCGGCAAGGCTGATGATGCCGCGCCGGTGCATCTCGGCGATGTAGCGGGCGGTGTAGTGCGGATTGAGCGGCGTGTACTTTTCCAGATAGAGCATGGTGTAGAGCTCTTCCGCGCGCGCATAGTCGGCTTCGCTGAAATCGGCATCGCCGACGCGCTCGAAGGGCGTGGTGGCGAGCCGCTTGCGGTCGCGCTTCATGTTGATGGTCATGGCCGGTGCCGCGCCGCGGTCGGCGAAGATGTAGATCTGGCGGGCCGCCAGCATGCGGAAACCTTCGGCCTTCAGCGCCGCGATGGTGGCGGGATCGGCGATCTCGTTCAGCGAGCGGATGACGATGGCGCGATCCGGGAAACGCGCCACAAGGTCGGCGCGCAGCTCGGCCACCGCCGTTCGGTCGAGCAGCGGCACCGGATTGGTCGAATAAAGCCAGTTGTTGAGCTGAACCTGACGGTCGAGACCACTCGTCCGCACCAGCGGCGCGCAGGCGCCGATCAACGCCGTGAGCGAGCGCCGCAGCAACGGATGCGCGATGAAATTGCGCGTCTCGTCGATGGCATATTCGAGATAGGCGCTGGACGGGCAGCAGATGTAGCAGTTCGGCGGTTCGCCGGCGTCGTTCAGCGTCAGCGGGAAGGTGCGGCCGGCGACCGCCGCGCTTTCGACCGATGTCGTCAGGTTGGCGACGAGGTCGCGCACCGGGACGTCGTTGAAGAGCCGCACGAAAGCCTCGACCTGGGCTGGATCGTTCTCGACCCGGTCGGCTTGCTGGGGCGCGCCAGCCACGACTGCCGCCCGGTTCACGGCGCCGCTCCCAGCCGGCACTCGACACGGCGCAATTTGCGGCCGGTCTCCAGCGGCAGCGGCACGCGCACCAGATTGACCATCGCCGTTGCCCTGCGCGCCGCCAGCAGTGCGCCCACCGCCTGATGCGCGGCACTGGCCGCCTCATCGGCCAAATCCGGCGTGAGCCGCAACTCGATGGCATCGGGCGCCGTCTGGACCAGCCGGAAATCGTCGATGCGACGGTCGGCCTTGAGCACCGCATTGCGCAGTATGTCGGGCGTGAGCAGGATTTGGCCCGCGGCCGAACCCACCCGGAAGGCATCGTCCATGCGGCCGACGACCTCGTCGACGCAGCGCAGCGGCGAACCGCAGCGGCAGGGTCCTTCGGAGAGCCGCACCAGGTCGTTCATCCGGTATCGCGCCATGATTTGCGTACGACGACGGAAGGCGGTGACCAGTGGCGTGACCAGCCCGTCGCCCGCCGGCTCGAACTCGAAGAACACCGAATCCTCAGCGAGATGCAGGCCGCCCTGCCGGCAGGTCACCGCGAACAGCCCTTCGGTCGCCATGTAGATCTGCTCGAGCGGCAGCCGGAAGGATTTTTCGATAACCGGCCGGTCGACCGGATCGAGCGTCTCGGCGGCCGAGAAGACGCGCCTCGGCGCGAGCCGGAAGCCGGCGACGGCGAAATGGCGGAGCATCTTCGGCGGCGCGATGATCACCGTCGGGTCGAAGTCTTCGAGGTCCACGCGCCAGCTTTCCGGCCCAAGCGTCAGGTCGAAGAAGCCGAGCTTGATCAGCCGGGATTTGCGGGCGCTGTCGTAAAGCCCGGTGTTCTGCGGCAGGATCACGGCGACGCGCATGCCGCGCCAGATGAGGTCGGGTGCCGCCTTGGCGAGGATGGCGCCCAGCCAGCGGTATTTTTCCGCCTCGGAAATGACGAACAGGCCGCGATTGCCCGAGGTGCCCGTGCTCGCACCCACCGTGAGCGCGCCGATGCGTCCGTCGCCGGCCAGAGCCGACCAGGCCGCGCTTGCCGTGACGCCGTGGATGTTGAAGGCCTCGAAACTGTCCATCAGCATCGCCTTGTCGGTGACGGGCAGGTCGGCGAGGCGCGCCCGCGCATGGCGATAGAAGGGCGCGCGCGCCAGGTCGCGCTCGAGGAAGCTACGCAAGGCGGCTGCCTGCCAGCGCTCGAAATCCGGCCGACTCTTGCGCGAGACCCAGCGCGTCAGGGCGAAGGAGCCGATCGCTTCCGCCAGCCCGTTCATCCGACCCCCGCCAGTTCGTCCGCAGTCAGATCATATTGCGTCATCTCCGGGTCGTGGCAGAGCATCACCTGCCCGCCCGCCGCCTGGAAGCGGCGCAACGTCTCGCAGGTCGGACCGATGGCGGCAACGTCCTCGGCGATGAGGCTGGAGGGAAAGCCTGGGGACAGTTTCGGATCAAGGGCGGCGAGCAGCCATTGCGCGTCGACCCCATAGAGCAGTGGCCGCTCCAGTCCGGCGAACAAAAGGCCGAACTGGCCGTCTGCATGGCCCGGAAGATCGACCGCCACCACGCTGCCGTCGCCGAACAGATCAGCGCCGCCGGGGACGCCGCCCCGGGCCTCGATCCGCCACTTGGTCGACAGGCCATCGAGCCTTGCCTCGAAATCGGCGGGGAAGAGTTCCGTGAAGACGCCATGGCGCAGGTTCTGCCTCGGCGTGCGCGCCTTGACGCGCGCCCAGGCGGCATCGCTGGCGATGAAGCGGGCATGGGGAAACAGCGGCAGGCCGGAAATGTGGTCGGCATGGAAATGGGTGACGACAACCGTGCGCACGTCGCCGGGCGCAAGGCCGAAGCGCTCGAGCACCGGCTGCACCTGTTCGGCCGCGTTGAGCTCGGGCCTAAGCACAACGCCGTAGAGGCGCAGCATGCGGCCGCGCCCCTGCCCCGTGGTGGCCTCTGGGGTGTAGCCGGTGTCGACCAGCACCGGCCCGGCCTGCGGATGAATGAACAGCCCGTAGCGGACGCGCAGCCTGACGCTATGCCAGCCGCCGCCGCGCAGGATCAGCCGCTCGGCGGCGCTGACCCAGGCGCTGTTGGCGAAGACGATCTTCATGCCAGCCCTCCGCCGGCGAAGGTGCGGTCGAGCCCCTGCTCGAACCCGACCTTCGGCGTCCAGCCGAGCAGGCGACGGGCCTTGGCGAGGTCGAGGCTCTGCGCATAGGCGAACAGGCCAAGCCCGTAGCGCGTCACCGGCGGTTCTGGGGGGCCGGGCAGAGCGAGCGCCATCGCCTCCATGGCGCTGGCGACAAGCATGGCCGGCCACAGCGGCACCCGCCGCCAGCGCGCCGTGATGCCGGCGCAGGCGCAGGCCTCGTCGGCGATGCGGCGCACCGGCAACACCTCGCCGCCGGAGATGTTGAAGACATGGCCCTCAGCCTCCCGGGGTGCTGCGAGCGCCACCATCACCGCATCGACGACGTCGTCGACATGAGTGAGGTCGATGCGCGCCCGGCCGTCGCGGAAGATCGGCAGCGGGCGGTTCTTCGCGGCCTTGATGAGGCGCGGCAAGAGCGCGCGGTCGCCGGCGCCGTAGATGCCGCGCGGCCTGAGCACCACAGGGTGGATGGCGGGCGCCGCCAGCACCAGCCGCTCGGCCTCGCGCTTGGTGCGGGCATAGTGGTTGACCGGGTCCGGCAAGGCCGCGTCCTCGGCAAGATCGAGCTGGTCGCGGAAGGCGAAGCACACGGACGGGCTGGAGATGTGGACGAAGCGGCTGATGCCTTGCCGGGTCGCGAAATCGAGGATGTTTCGCATCGCCGCGACATTGGCTGCCTCGAAATCCGCCAGCCGGCCGAATGGCGCGGAGAGCGCCGCGCAGTGGATGATCCGCTCGACCCTGCGGAGCCGCAGATCGAGCGCCCTGTCGAGCGGCAGCGACAGGTCGTGGCGGATGATCCGGTGGCCGGCGGTTTCCAGCGCCGCACAGCGCGCCGCATCGCGGCCGAGGCCAAGCGCCAGCGTGCCGGACGCGGCCAGCCTTGCCAGCACATGGGAGCCCAGAAAACCGCTGGCGCCGGTGACGAGCACGGCCATCGTCAGGCCTCCAGCGCCATGCCGCCGAAGGAC
>NZ_RZOJ01000710.1:0-1402 GCF_003998845.1 Mesorhizobium sp. M4A.F.Ca.ET.022.05.2.1
CAAATACGGCCTGCCGGTGATCCCGGTGGTGATGCCGGAAGGCGGCGACGCCAAGACCTTCCAGATCATCGAGGAGGCCTATGTCGACGACGGCGTGATGATCAATTCGCGCTTCCTCGACGGCATGAAGCCGGAGAAGGCCTTCGACGAGGTGGCCAGGCTTCTGGAAAAGAAGACAATCGGTAACCGGCCGATGGCCGAGCGCAAGGTGAACTTCCGCCTGCGCGACTGGGGCATTTCGCGCCAGCGCTATTGGGGCTGCCCGATCCCGATGATCCATTGCGAGGATTGCGGGGTGGTGCCGGTGCCGAAGGCCGACCTGCCGGTCAAGCTGCCCGACGACATCGAGTTCGACCGGCCGGGCAACCCGCTCGATCGCCACCCCACCTGGCGGCACGTCAATTGCCCGCAATGCGGCAAGCCGGCGCGGCGCGAGACGGACACGATGGACACGTTCGTCGATTCGTCCTGGTATTTCGCGCGCTTCACCGCGCCCTGGGCCAACGATCCGACCGACCCGAAGGCGGCCAATGAGTGGCTGGCGGTCGACCAATATATTGGCGGCATCGAGCACGCGATCCTGCACTTGCTCTATTCGCGCTTCTTCACCCGCGCCATGCGCGAGACCGGCCATCTCGATCTCGCCGAGCCGTTCAAGGGCCTGTTCACGCAAGGCATGGTGGTGCATGAGACCTACCGTGTCGGCGGCCCGTCCAACAACGGACGCTGGCTGTCGCCGAGCGAAGTCAGGCTCGAGGACGATGGCGGCAAGCGCCGCGCCGTCGACATCGCCACCGGCGAGGAGGCCGTCATCGGCCCGCTTGAGAAGATGTCGAAGTCGAAGAAGAACACGGTGAGCCCGGAAGAGATCACCGACGGCTACGGCGCCGATACCGCGCGCTGGTTCATGCTGTCGGATTCGCCGCCCGAGCGCGACGTCGAATGGACCGACGACGGCGCCGCCGGCGCGCATCGCTTCGTCCAGCGCATCTGGCGCCTGGTGTCGATCGCGGCCGAATCGCTGGCCGGCGTCAAGCCAGAGGCGGCGCGGGAGGGCGAGGCGGGCGCTGTCTCCAAGGCCGCGCACAAAATCCTCAAGGCGGTCGGCGAGGATATCGAGAAGCTCGGCTTCAACCGCGCCATAGCCCGCATCTACGAGCTGGCCAATGCATTGACCACGCCGCTCAACGAGGCGGCAGAAGGCAAGGCCGATGCGGCGCTGAAAGGCGCCTGCCGCGAGGCGGTGGAGATCCTAGTGCATCTGATAGCGCCGGTCATGCCGCATCTGGCCGAGGAGTGCTGGGAGACGCTGGGCGGCACCGAAATGGTCGCCGAACGGCCATGGCCGGTCTTCGATCCGGCGCTCGTCGTCGACAACGAGATCGTGCTGCCGGTGCAGGTC
>NZ_RZOJ01000711.1:0-1385 GCF_003998845.1 Mesorhizobium sp. M4A.F.Ca.ET.022.05.2.1
CCTTACGAATGCGTGCTGATCTCGACGGCCTTCGCCGATTTCGATCCGCTGAGACTGTGCTCGCAACTGCGTTCGCTAGACCGCACCCGTTTCCTGCCGATCATCCTGCTTGCCGACGCAGGCGAGGAGGGGCGCATCATCCGCGGCCTTGAGCTCGGCATCAACGATTACCTGACGCGGCCGGTCGACCAGCATGAGCTGACGGCGAGGCTGCGCACCCAGGTGCGCCGCAAGCGCTACAACGACCAGCTCCGCGCCAGCGTCACCCAGACCATCGAGATGGCGGTGACGGACGGGCTGACCGGCCTGCACAACCGCCGCTACCTCGACAGCCACCTGCAGACGCTGTTCGACCGCGCGGTGGCGCGGCGACGGCCGCTTTCGGTGATGATCACCGACCTCGACCGCTTCAAATCGATCAACGATGCGCATGGCCATGACGGCGGCGACGATGTGCTGCGCGAATTCGCGCGGCGGTTGCGCAAGAACGTGCGCGGCATCGACCTCGCCTGCCGTTTCGGCGGCGAGGAGTTCGTGGTGGTCATGCCGGACACGGAAGGTGCAGTGGCCGAGAAGGTCGCGGAACGCATCCGCGCCGAGATCGCCCAGATGCCGTTCATGGTCGGGCATGAGGGCAAGACGATAGAGGTTACCGTCAGCGTCGGCGTGTCGTCTCTGCTGAAGGGGGCCGATACGGTGGCCGCCCTGATGAAGCGCGCCGATCTCGCTCTCTACGAGGCCAAGAGCGGCGGGCGCAACCGGGTCGTTGCCAAGGCGGCGTAGGCCCGAGCGCCAATTTATCCGGTCAATCTGACAGGGTTAGCAATTTACCTTAATCCAAGCGATTCGGGAGGCTTGGTTAAGAAACTGTTGATTTTCATAAGGCCTTGCGCAAATGTACAGCATAGACAAAACGAGGCCGGCACGAGGGTAGACCGCCGGATCGTTCCGACAAATACCCCATGATGCTCAGGTCCGCCGCATCTCCTGGGTCCGTGGGGTCGGCCGGCCGGCGCTGGCACATAGTGGCCTCCTCGTACCGCTGCCAAACGCCGACCGGCCCCCTTTTTCCAAAAGTGAACGTCGGGACTTCGCGCCAATCGCTGGAAGCTCCTGCTATCGGGTCAGGCCGAATCGCCGGCCAAAACAAAAACGCCGCCCAAAGGGCGGCGTTTCGGCATTCTCGGAGGAAACCGGATTACTTGATCTTGGTTTCCTTGAACTCGACGTGCTTCTTGGCGACCGGATCGTACTTGCGGAACGACAGCTTGTCCGTCTTGGTGCGGCTGTTCTTGCTGGTCACGTAGAAGAAACCGGTGTCGGCGGTCGACAGAAGCTTGATCTTGATGTTTGCGGCTTTGGCCATGATGTTCGTCCGTTAATGT
>NZ_RZOJ01000712.1:0-1378 GCF_003998845.1 Mesorhizobium sp. M4A.F.Ca.ET.022.05.2.1
GGGCGGGCCATCGCCAAGGAGATCATCGAGCGCTACGGCGGGACGATCGCTCTAGAGAACAGGGCGGGCGGGGGGCTGTCGCAGAGGGTGGCTTTTCGAGCCGTTTCCTAGTGCAAAGAACACCAGTCAACTCGAAGCCTTGCGCGTGCGCATGCTCACTTAACCTGTTCAATCTCAGGAGCCGGCGCTAGGCCTTATCGGCGTTGCCTGCTAGGTTGGCGATTGCGTATTCGCCGGGAACAATGCAGCCTAGGCTTGGGGTTCGAGAAGCTACTTCCCGGGGCGGGACCATGCAGGACGGATTCGCGGCACGGCAACTGGTGCAGAAGTCATGACACGCGCTCAGTTGGCCGGTGTCATCCTGGGCTTGTCGCTGGTAGCGGCGCTTACCATTGTCCGGGCGAGCGACCCGCAGCCGTTGAGACTCGCCCGCGAAGCGACGTTCGACCAATATCAGCGGCTGGCACCTCGCAGCTTCGAGGCGATGCCCGTCCGCGTGGTCGACATAGACGAGGCTTCATTGCGGCAGTTCGGGCAGTGGCCATGGCCCAGGGATCGCATGGCGGCTCTGGTCGACAAACTGACGGAGCTTGGCGCGGCAGTCATCGCATTCGACATCCTTTTCGCCGAGCCCGATCGTCTGTCGCCTCGCAGTGTTGTCCGCGACGTGCCAGGCATCGATCCTGCCCTGCTCGATCGCCTGCCCGACAACGACGAGATCTTCGCCCGGTCGATCGCCGGCAAGCCGGTTGTCCTGGGTTACGGCATCTCCAACGAAGGGAACTATCATCCGCAGGTGAAGGCTGGCATTGCCTTTACGGGCGAGAGCCCGGTCGATGCTCCTCCCCATATCAGGGCAGCCACACCGCTGCGGCCGCAGCTTGAGGCCAATGCCGCCGGCATCGGACATATCAGCCTCAATCCAGGCAAATCGACCGCTGTCGTGAGGACAGCTCCACTCTTTCTGACTGATGGCGAGCAGCTTTATCCGGGTCTTGCTCTCGAAGCCATGAGGGTAGCGCAGGGCGCCTCCACCTATCTGATTGCCGGCGCGCCGGAAGGGCAGGGCATAATGACCTCCGTCAAGATCGGCGACTTCGTTATCCCGGTGACCTCGGCAGGCGAACTCTGGCTCTATGTCAGCCCCGACAGGGCGGAACGGTATGTTTCGGCGAAGGACGTGCTTGCACCCAATGGCGTCTCGCCCCAAACAAGGGCCGCGATCGAGGGCAGCATCGTGTTTGTCGGCACCTCCTCCGCCGGGCTGCAGGATATTCGCGTCACGGCGCTCGGTGAGAACGTGCCGGGCGTCTCGCTCCACGCGCAGATGGTTGAACAGGTACTGTCCGGCCACTATCTGTCGCGGCCCGACTGGGCA
>NZ_RZOJ01000713.1:0-1357 GCF_003998845.1 Mesorhizobium sp. M4A.F.Ca.ET.022.05.2.1
CTCCTACACCGACCTGTTTAGCGGGCAGCGTGCGAAGCTGGTGCCGGCACAGGCGATCGCCGACATGCAGAAGGACGGCGCCGGCTTTGCCGGCTTCGCCACATGGCTCGATCTCACCCCGGCGCATCCGGACATGCTGGCGGTGCCGGATCCAGCCTCGGTCATACAGTTGCCGTGGAAGCCGGAGGTCGCCTGGGTCGCCGCCAATTGCGTCATGGACGACAAGGAGGTCGGCCAGGCGCCGCGCAACACGCTGAAGCGGGTGATCGAAGAGGCCGCCCGCGACGGCATGCATGTCAAGACCGGCGTCGAGGCCGAGTTCTTCCTGATCTCGCCGGACGGCAAGGCGATCTCCGACGAATACGATACCGCCTCAAAACCATGCTACGACCAGCAGGCGGTGATGCGCCGCTACGACGTCATCGCTGAGATCTGCGACCACATGCTGGCGCTGGGCTGGGGCCCGTACCAGAACGACCATGAGGACGCCAACGGCCAGTTCGAGATGAACTGGACCTTCGACCATGCGCTGGCGACCGCCGACAAGCACTCGTTCTTCAAATTCATGGTGAAGTCGATTGCCGAAAAGCACGGCCTGCGCGCGACTTTCATGCCCAAGCCCTTCCAGGGCCTGACCGGCAATGGCTGCCATGCGCATATCTCGGTGTGGGACGAGACCGGCAAGACTAATGTCTTCGCCGACAATGCGATGGAGCTCGGCCTTTCCGCAAAGGGCAGGAACTTCCTTGGCGGCATCATGAAGCATGCCTCGGCACTTGCGGCGATCACCAACCCGACGGTCAATTCCTACAAACGTATCAACGCGCCACGCACGATTTCGGGCGCGACCTGGGCGCCAAACACGGTTACCTGGACCGGCAACAACCGCACCCACATGGTGCGCGTGCCGGGCCCGGGCCGTTTCGAGCTGCGCCTGCCCGACGGTGCAGCCAACCCGTATCTGCTGCAGGCCGTCATCATCGCTGCCGGTCTCGATGGCATCCGCTCGAAGGCCGACCCGGGCAAACGCTACGACATCGACATGTACCAGTTCGGCCATACCGTGACGGATGCGCCGAAACTGCCGCTCAACCTGCTCGACGCGCTGCGCGAGTTCGACAATGACAAATCGCTGAAGGTGGCGCTGGGTGAGGAATTCTCGTCGGCTTACCTAAAGCTGAAGCAGCAGGAATGGAATTCCTATGCTTCGCACTTCACGCAGTGGGAGCGCGACCACACGCTGGATATCTGAAGCATCGGACCGAAAAGTGCGAAGCGGTTTTCGGACGAATCCGATGCGTTAAGGAAGACCATCGGCGCGATGCGAGCGAGCTTGGAATGACTTTATGAAATACTC
>NZ_RZOJ01000714.1:0-1341 GCF_003998845.1 Mesorhizobium sp. M4A.F.Ca.ET.022.05.2.1
CTCGACAGGAAGATCAAGGACGGGTCGGGCGCCGAGCAGCCGATCAGGATCGGCATCATCGGCTTCGTCCCGCCGCAGATCATGGTCTGGGACCTGAAGAACCTCGAAGGCAATGTGAAAACGCGCGACATCGTCGAGGCGGCCAAGGCCTGGGTGCCCGAGATCAGGGAGGCGGGGGCCGACATCGTGATTGCGCTCTCCCATTCCGGCATCGACATCAAGCAGGGCGAGATGATGGAGAATGCCTCCTTCTTCGTCGCCGGCGTCGACGGCATCGACGCCGTCTTCACCGGCCACCAGCATCTCGTCTTTCCCGGCAAGAAGGATTTCCAGGCGCTGGACGGTGTCGATACCGGCAAGGGCACGCTGCAGGGCAAGCCGGCGGTGATGGGCGGCTTCTGGGGCTCGCATATGGGCCTTATCGATCTGCTTCTGGAGCGCGACGGCTCGAAGTGGAGGGTGGTTTCCGCGACGTCCGAGGCGCGGCCGATCTATGAGCGGGTCGACAGCAAGAACAAGGCGACGGTTGGCGACGACCGGCGCATCATCGCCGCGCTCGAACAGGACCATGAGGCGACGCTCGCCTATGTGCGCCGCCCCGTCGGCAAGACCTCGGCGCCGCTCTATTCCTATTTCGCCCTCGTCGCCGACGATCCGTCGGTGCAGATCGTCAACCAAGCGCAGAGCTGGTATCTCAAGGACATACTGAAGAGCACGCAATGGAAGGACGTGCCGCTGCTCTCGGCGGCGGCGCCCTTCAAGGCCGGCGGACGCAGCGGCGCCGACTACTACACCGACGTGCCGGTGGGCGACATCGCCATCAAGAACGTCGCCGACCTCTATCTCTATCCCAACACCGTGCGGGCCGTCGAAATCACCGGCGCGCAGGTCAAGGAATGGCTAGAGATGTCGGTCGGCATCTTCAACCGGATCGAACCGGGCAAGGCCGACCAGCCACTCATCGACACCGACTTCCCATCCTACAATTTCGACGTGATCGACGGCGTCGCCTACAGGATAGACCTGTCGCAGCCGCCGAAATACGATGCCAAGGGCGGGCTGGCGAATGCCGGATCCAGCCGCATCGTCGACCTGATGTTCGACGGCAAACCGATTGATCCTGCACAGAAATTCGTCGTTGCAACCAACAACTACCGCGCCGGCGGCGGCGGCAATTTCCCGGACATAAACGCTTCGAAGATCATCTATGAGGCGCCGGACACCAACCGCGACGTGATCGTGCGCTATGTCATCAGCGAGGGCACGATCAATCCGTCGGCCGACGGCAACTGGTCGTTCGCGCCGCTGCCTGGAACCAGCGTGGTGTTCGAGACTGGGCTC
>NZ_RZOJ01000715.1:0-1336 GCF_003998845.1 Mesorhizobium sp. M4A.F.Ca.ET.022.05.2.1
TGTCCGAACCGGATAGATAGGTAACAGAATGGACCGATTGCATAGGTGACAGTTTTCTCCCTCGCCGGAGGACCCGGCGATGGTTTGGCGAGAGACTGGCATCATGGACGAGCGGCTTCGTTTTGTAGTGGATTGCCTTTCTGGCGAAGAGACGATGAGCGAGCTTTGTGCGGCCTACGGAATTTCGCGCAAGATCGGCTATAAATGGCTGGGTCGCTACCGGGAGTTTGGCCCGGAAGGTTTGCACGATCGGCCGCGAGCGCCGCTCAATCATGGCCGTGCGACAGCCCTTGATCTTGTCGAGCGGATCGTGGCGGCGAAGGAGACGCATCCGCTGTGGGGGCCCAAGAAGATCGTGGCGCGGCTCAAGCGCGCGGCTCCCGACTTGATCTGGCCGTCGGCCTCGACGGCAGGCGCTATCCTTGCACGGCATGGGCTTGTCAGCGCCCGCAAGCGGACCCGGCTGCGGGCCTGCGGCAATGGACCTTGGCCGGAGCCGCAAGGGCCGAACGCGGTGTGGACCGGCGATCACAAGGGCTGGTTCCGGACCCGTGACGGGTGGCGTTGCGAACCGTTGACGGTGATGGATGCGTCGAGCCGCTACTTGCTGGCGCTCGAAGCGACCGGCTCGACGGCGGATGCCGAGGCCTGGCCGGTATTCGAGCGGCTGTTTGAGGAGCATGGCCTGCCGGACCGGTTCCGAAGCGACAATGGCCCGCCCTTCGCGTCGGCCGGTGTCACCGGGCTGACACCGCTTGCGGTGCGCTTCATCAAACTCGGCATCGCCCTGGAGCGGATCGCGCCCGGCAAACCCCAGCAGAACGGGCGCCACGAGCGCTTTCATCTGACCCTGTTGCCGCTGGCCGAGGCACCGGAGGCCGACAGGGCGGCCCAGGGCCACGCCTTCGAGGCCTTCCGGCGCAGCTACAATGAAGAACGTCCCCATGAGGCGCTAGGCATGGACACTCCAGCCCAGCATTACAGATCCTCCCGGCGCGCCATGCCGACGATGCCGCCCGAGCCTGATTATCCGGCCGAGGCCGCGGTCCGTCATGTACGCCACAATGGCGAGATCAGGTGGAACGGCGGCTTCGTCTATGTCTCGCAGGCACTGGTTGGTGAAGCTGTCGCGGCCGCCCAAACCGAGGATGGTCAATGGGCTCTTTCCTTCCATGCACACCAGCTCGGCATCATCGACACAAGGCGTATGACGCTTGTCCGCTGCAGCGCCGCGCTAACCAATCCGCTTGGCGCTGCAGCGGACAAATAGGGGGAGAACTGTTACCTATGTATCCGGTTCAAACTGTTACCCATCTATCGGCTGGACACCGGCAGG
>NZ_RZOJ01000716.1:0-1333 GCF_003998845.1 Mesorhizobium sp. M4A.F.Ca.ET.022.05.2.1
GCGCGCGAAGACCCGCCACGGACCGAGCCCAAGGGCGGCGGCCGCGTCCTCCAGTGCGGGGTCGAGCCGGCGCAGCGCCGCGGAGATGGGCAGATAGAGGAATGGAAAATAGGCGATGACGGAGACGAGAACGCCGGCCCACAGGCCGTGCAGTCCCGGCACCAGGCTGATCCAGGCATAGGAATGGACGAAGGCCGGAATGGCGAGCGGCGCCACCGACAGCCAGGCCCACAGGCGGGCGCCGGGCAGGTCGCTGCGCTCGGTCAGCCAGGCCAGCGCCACCGAAAGGACGATGGAGATCGGAACCGCCAGCGCCACCAGCAGGATCGTGTTGATCAGGAGGTCGCCGACGCGCGGACGGAAGATCAGCGCCGAGACCGTCTCCCAGCCGGTCTGGACTGCGATCCAGATGATGAAGGCCAGCGGCAGCAGCGCAAGCAGCGAGACCAAAGCGGCGGCAAGCAGGATCCAGGACGTCGATCGCCGGCGTCGCGGGTGCCCCGCCGCCGGCAGGCCCGAATGGATGAGGTCGACCGCCGCTTGCATCAGACCGGACGCCGCGCCGCATCGGCCCGCGGACTAAGGTGGCCGAAGGCGCGCTGATCGCAGCCAGGAACGCAGCTTGTCGTCATCGACGATGCCATCTCTAAAACAGAGCGCTCCCGCGGAAAGCGAAGTCCCGCAGGAGCGCAGTCGGTTGCCCTTTTAGGACGAACGCGAACTAAAGCAAGCCGGCTGCCGTCATCAGATCGGTCACCTTCTTGGAGTTCAGCGTCGTCGGATCGACTTTCGGCGCCTGTAGGTCGGCCAGCGGCACCAGCTTTGGGTTGGAGTCAGCGCCCTTGCCGACCGCGTATTCGAAGGAGGTGCCGTTCTTCAGCACGTCCTGGCCACCTTTGCCGGTCACCCATTTCAGGAACGCCTGGGCTTCCTTCGGGTACTTGCTCGAAGCCAGCACGCCGCCGCCGGAGATCGAAACGAAGGCGCCCGGATCCTGGTTCTTGAAATAGTGGAGCGCGACGTTCTTGCTGTTCTCGCCGGTCTTGGCCTGATCGCCGAAATAGTAATAGTGGTAGATCACGCCGCCTTCGATCTCGCCAGCATTGACCGCCTTCATCACGGTGTTGTTGCCCTTGTAGGCGGTGAAGTTCTCCTTCATCGCCTTCAGCCAGTCGGTCGTGGCGGGCTCGCCCTTCAGCTGTAGCAGCGCGCTGACGATGGCCTGGAAATCGGCGCCCGATGGTGAGGCGGCCCAGCGGCCCTTCCAGCTCGGATCGGCGAGGTCGATCAGTGACTTGGGCAACTGGTCTTCCTTGAGCTTGGTCTTGTCATA
>NZ_RZOJ01000717.1:0-1327 GCF_003998845.1 Mesorhizobium sp. M4A.F.Ca.ET.022.05.2.1
CAGGATGACCGCCGCCGAGGCGCTGACGATCGAGCCGAGCAGGGCCTGGATGGCGTCGGACGCGCGCCAGGATTCGTTGGAGATGATGTTGAGCAGCCGGCCGGGGCTCTGCCGCAGGAAGAAGGGATAGCCGATCCGCAGGAGCCGTTCCGACAGCGCGCTGCGGATCGCGAAGCTCGCCTTGCCGTAGATATGGGCGGTCAGCACCGTGTTGGCGAAGCCGAGCAGGTTCTTGAGCAGGATCGAGCCGAGGATCGCCGCCGAAATGACGACCAGCCGCTCGCGCTCGCCGAGCCCGGCGCCGACCTTCTGCAGCAGCGCCGAGAAGCCGCCCATGCCGGTCGCATCGCCATGGCCCATGATGATGCCGAGCAGCGGGATGATCAGGCCGATGCCTAGGCCTTCGAGCGCCGCGGCGGCAAGGCCAAGCAGCACCACGACCGGCAAGAGGCGCATCAACCTGCCGCCCAGCGCGCCGCGCAGCATCGAGAGCGCCGGTGGCAGCGGCCGGATCATCGCGCCCTGGCCTCGGCTTCGCCCGCTTCGGCGCGGCCCAGTGGCTCCGGCGCCGGCCGCCTTGCGATGACAAGCAGTGCGAACTTCGCCGCGCCGGCCAGGTTCATGGCGACGACGGGCCAATGCGACAGCCTGAGCTCAGGATCGAACTTGGGTCCGCCGGCAAGCTCGCGCAGAGCCGCGCGCGCCGCCCAGTAGAAATGGCGCAGCAGCCAGGGCGCGCGGCGGACATGCTTCAGGCAGAGCGCGCCATTGCCGAAATGATAGTCGCGGTGCAGCCGGTCGATTGCCTCGCGGTCACGGCGTCCGTGATGGTGGAAGATTGTCATGTCGGGCACATATTCGACCGGCATGCCGATGAGCATCGCCCGCACCAGATAGTCGGTGTCTTCCGCCGAGCGCAGCGCGCCGCCGGCGCCGAAGCGCTCGTCGAAGGGGCCGATGCGCGCGGCGACGTCGCGGTGCATGGTCATGTTGCAGCCAAGCACGAAGCCACCCGGATGGACGGCCGGCGTCAGCCGCTGGCGCTGTTCGCAGCGCTTGATGGTGAAGGGCAGGTCGCGCGCGTCGCCAAGCTCGACCCGGCCGCCCCGGATCAGCCATTTCTCGCCGCTCGCATAATGCCGCTGCAGGTCGCGCAGATAGGTCGGGTCGAGCTTGCAGTCGTCGTCGACGAAGACCAGCACGCGGCCACGCGCCCGCGCCAACCCGGCATTGCGCGCCGCCGCCAGTCCGGGGCGCGACTCGAGAATCGCGGTGATCGGGATGGTGGAAGCCTCGGCGATTGCCGCCAGGCGCTCTGGCGTGCCGT
>NZ_RZOJ01000718.1:0-1312 GCF_003998845.1 Mesorhizobium sp. M4A.F.Ca.ET.022.05.2.1
CGAGATGGTGCGGGCGGCGCTTGCCGAGCCGCGCCCGAGCCGCTGACGCGCCCCCGCGCGTCCGGGACACGTCGCCAGGGCGCAGAATCGTCTGTTTTTTGTCCCTGAAAGGCGTTAGAAGCCGCCCGATGGACCTGAACACGACAGAACGGAACGATATCGGCATCGCTGCCGACAGCCTGGCTGCCCCTCCGGCGGCGAAGAAAGTCTTCGTCAAGACCTATGGCTGCCAGATGAATGTCTACGACTCGCAGCGCATGGCCGATGCGCTGGCGGCGGACGGCTATGTCGCGACCGATATTGTCGATGATGCCGACCTGGTCCTGCTCAACACCTGCCACATCCGGGAAAAGGCGGCGGAAAAAGTCTATTCCGAGCTTGGCCGCATTCGCGACATGAAAGCTGAACGGGCCGGGATGGGACGTGAGCTGCTGATCGGCGTCGCCGGCTGCGTGGCGCAGGCCGAAGGCGCCGAGATCATCCGCCGCGCGCCGGCCGTCGATTTGGTCATCGGTCCGCAGACCTACCACCGGCTGCCCGACGTGTTGGCAAGGGTGCGTGGCGGCGAGAAGATCGTCGAGACCGACTATGCCGTCGAGGACAAGTTCGAGCACCTGCCGCAGCCGAAGCGCGCCGAGGTCGCCAAGCGCGGCGTCACCGCCTTTCTCACGGTGCAGGAAGGTTGCGACAAGTTCTGCACCTTCTGCGTCGTGCCCTACACGCGCGGCTCGGAAGTCTCGCGGCCGGTGGCGCAGATCGTCGCCGAGGCCGAGCGCCTGGCGGAAGCCGGCGTGCGTGAAGTGACGCTGCTTGGCCAGAACGTCAACGCCTGGCACGGCGAGGGCGAAGGCGGCGAGGAGTGGGGGCTTGGCCGCCTGCTGTCTAGGTTGGCCGAGATTCCTGGCCTGGCGCGGTTGCGCTACACCACCAGCCATCCGCGCGACATGGATGATGAATTGATCGCCGCCCACCGAGACCTGCCGGCGCTGATGCCCTATCTGCATCTGCCGGTGCAGTCGGGTTCGGACCGCATCCTGAAGGCGATGAACCGCAGGCATACGGCGCGCGACTATCTGGCGCTCGTCGATCGCATCCGCGCCGCGCGCGGCGACATCGCCATGTCCGGCGATTTCATCGTCGGCTTTCCCGGCGAGACGGAAGCCGATTTCGAAGCGACCATGCAGCTGGTGCGCGAGGTCAACTATGCCTCGGCCTTCTCGTTCAAATATTCGCCGCGTCCAGGCACGCCAGGCGCCGAAATGGCCGGCCACCTGCCGGAATCCGTCACGGACGCGCGCCTGCAGCGCCTGCA
>NZ_RZOJ01000719.1:0-1310 GCF_003998845.1 Mesorhizobium sp. M4A.F.Ca.ET.022.05.2.1
CGCTTGCCTCGCTGGCGTTGCTGCTGGGCTTGCTGTTTGCCGGCAGCGCCATCGCGGTGAAGCCCGACGAGGTGCTCGCCGATCCGGCGCTGGAGGCGAGGGCGCGCGCGCTCTCGGAAGGCTTGCGCTGCATGGTCTGCCAGAACCAATCGATCGACGAATCCGACGCCGACCTTGCGCGCGACCTGCGCATCCTGGTGCGCCAGCGCCTGGTTGCCGGCGACAGCGACCAGCAGGTGATGGACTATATCGTCTCCCGCTATGGCGAGTTTGTGCTCTTGAAGCCGCGCTTCAGCCTGCGCAACGCGCTGTTGTGGGGCACGCCCGTCGTCCTGCTCGTTGCCGGCGGGCTGTTCATCGTGCTCAGTGCCCGCTCGCGCCGAGCGGCCCCCGCGAGCCCGCTCACCGCCGAGGAGCAGGCCGCTCTGGACAAGATACTGCGCGACTGAGCGCCAACATTACAAAACTTTCATGTACCGGAAATGGCGCCGTAATGTGCGCCTCTCTATTCCTCTTGCCGGAGGATGCTCCGCCTGAGCGCATCCCTTGTGAAAGAGGATACGAGACCCATGAATATTGCCCCCAATTCATATTTTGGCACCCGCAAGCGCCTGACCGCGACGGTCGCTTCGCTGGCTGTCATCGGCGCGGTTGGCGTCGGCGCGCTGGCCACTGGAACCGCCCCCGTTCTGGCCGACGCAGTGCGTGTCGAGGCGCCGCAGGTGCCGAGCTTCGCCGATGTCGTGGAGCGCGTCACGCCGGCTGTGGTCAGCGTCAAGGTCAAGGCCAAGATCGAGCCGGCGGCCGATGACGGATCCGACCAGTCCGACGATCAGGACGGTATGAACAACTTGCCCGACAATCCGCAGCTGCGCCGCTTCTTCAGGGAATTCCGCGGTTTTGGCGATCAGGGCGGCCAGTTCGGCATGCGCCGTTTCAACCACCGTGGCCACAATGACGGCCAGCCGCGCCCGGTCGCGCAGGGCTCGGGCTTCTTCATCTCCGATGACGGCTACCTCGTCACCAACAACCATGTCGTCGAAGAGGGTTCCGCTTTCACCGTGGTGATGAACGACGGCAAGGAGCTCGACGCCAAGCTGATCGGCACCGATCCGCGCACCGACCTCGCCGTGCTCAAGGTCGAAGGCGACGGCAAGTTCACCTATGTCGACTTCGCCGACGATTCAAAGGTTCGCGTCGGCGACTGGGTGGTGGCCGTCGGCAATCCGTTCGGCCTCGGTGGCACCGTCACAGCCGGCATCGTCTCGGCCCGCGGCCGCGACATCGGCGCCGGCCCGTATGACGACTTC
>NZ_RZOJ01000071.1:0-20667 GCF_003998845.1 Mesorhizobium sp. M4A.F.Ca.ET.022.05.2.1
CCATAATATGGCCCCCACACGCCGGCGAAGGGCTGCGGGTCGGGCGACATCGCCATGACGCAGGAAGAGGTGCCGGCGATCAGCGCCAGATGCCGGCTGATGTTCTTTTCGTCGCCGGCAAAGCCACCGAGGACGCCGAGCGCGCCGGCATAGGCGTCGATGACGCCGGCGCCGACCCGGCATTTTTCGGTCAGGCCCAGCTCTGCCGCCGCTTGCGCCGTCAACGGGCCGATATCGGCGCCAACCGGACTGGCCTTTTCCGGCAAATTGCCGTGCTCGAACAGGTCGCCGAGGCCAACGGCCTCGAAGAAGTCGCGCCGCCAGCTTGTCTTCTCATGCGCCAGATAGGTCCACTTGGCGGTCAGCGTGCATTGCGAGCGAGCCAGCGAGCCGGTCGCCTTCCAGGTCAGGAAATCAGTGAGGTCGAACAGATAGCCGGCTTCGTTCCATGTTCCGGGCAAATGGCGCTTCAGCCACATGAGCTTGGGCGTCGCCATTTCCGGCGACATGACGCCGCCGATATAATCGAGGACGGCGTGGCCGCTCGCCGTGCATTCGTCGGCTTCGGCGATGGCGCGATGGTCGAGCCAGACGATGGTGTCCCAGCGCTTTTCGCCGGTGACCGAAACACTGAGTTGTTCGCTATCCCTGCCTCGCACCACGAGCGAGCAGGTGGCGTCGAAGGAAATGCCGACGACATCATCGGCCGCGACCCCGGCCTTGGCGACGGCGGCGCGCACGGCCTTGCAGACGGCCGACCAGATATCGCGCGAATCATGCTCGGCGTGATCGGCCTTGGGCTGATGCATGGCGATCGGATGATCGGCGCGCCCGAGCAGGGTGCCACGGGAGTCGAGAATGCCCGCGCGGGCGCTCCCGGTGCCGACATCGACCGCGCAAACGAAACTGTTGGTCAAGATGCTTTTACTCTCGCTCCCAGGCCTGCAATCAGATCGGGCAATTGCAGCATGTCAGCGAATATAAAGTCCGGTTCACTCGACGCAAGCCGCGCTTTCAAGGCGGGGTTGTCGGCATGCGAGCCGCCGGTGAAGGCAAAGACCCGCATCCCCGCCGCGCGGGCCGCGGCGACGCCGGCCGGACTGTCCTCGATGACCAGGCATTTGCGCGGTTTTGCCCGCATGCTGGCGGCGGCATGGAGGAAAAGGTCCGGCGCCGGCTTGCCGCGCTTGACCATGGCGGCGCTGAACAAATGCGGCTCCATCAGCCCGAGCAGCCCGGTGACCTCGAGCGCGTAGCGGATGCGCTCCAGCGTGCCGGAGGACGCGACACAAAAAGGCAGGCCAAGTTTCGGTAGCACCTCCTTGATGCCGGGGATCGGCTTCAATTCCTCACGGAACTTGCGCATCAGGTCGACGCGCATCGTGGTGAGGTGCTGGTCGCTGATCTCGAGCCCAAACTCGCTGCCGAGGATCTCGCGCACGCTCTTCATGCTCTTGCCGAGGAAGTGCTCGTAGGCGGCATCCTCCGAGACCATGCCGCCGGCGAGCGCGATCATGCCGAGCAGTGCCGAGACCGACAGCGCCTCGCTGTCGACCAGCACGCCGTCACAGTCGAAGATGACCAGTTCAGGCGTCATCCTGGCTGCTTCCGGCGGCTTCAGAGCTGGCCGGCGAGATAGCGCGTCAGCGTCTCGCGCGCGCCGTTTGCCCACAAGACGTCGAGCGCATGGGCAAAGGCCTCGGCGAAGGCGGCGGAACGGCCGACATCGCCATAGATGTCCTCCATGGCAAGCCAGGCGCCGGGGGCGTCTTTCGCCGCCCTGGCGGTCGCCCGCAGGCGGTCCCAGCTCGGATCGTTCGGTTCGATGACGGCGCCGCTGTCGGTGGTGCCGAAGCAGTAGCGGCACCACAGCGCGGACTCCAGCGCGAGGCCGGCGACGCCCTTGCCCGCCGTCAGCCGGTCGGCGATGGTCGGAATGATGAATTTCGGCTGCCGGTTGGAGCCGTCGAGGCAGAGCCGGCGGATGGTGTCGCCGATCTTTGGATTGGAGAAGCGGCGCTCGATGAGCTGGTAGTAATCCTCCAGCACCGTATCCGGCACCGGCGGCACGGTCGGGATGATCTCGTCGCGTTCCAGCTTGGCGAGGAAACCGCGAACCAGGGGCTCCTGCATCGCCTCATGCACGAAATGGATGTCCATCAGCCCGGCCGGATAGGCGATCGTGGCATGGCCGCCATTGAGGATGCGGATCTTCATCAATTCGTAGGGCGCGACGTCCTTGACGAACTGCACGCCGACCTTTTCCAGCGGCGGCCGTCCGGCGGTGAAATGATCCTCCAGCACCCATTGCCGGAACGGCTCGCAGAACACCGGCCAGTTGTCCTCCAGCCCGAAATCGCTGGCGAGGATGCCGCGCTCGCGGTCGGTGGTGGCCGGCGTGATGCGGTCGACCATGCCATTTGGAAAGGCGACGTTGTCCTTCACCCAGGTGGCGAGAGCCTCGTCGATCAGCCGCGCCAGGCCGATGACGCCGTCGGAGGTGACGTGGCCGTTATGGGGGATGTTGTCGCAGGACATGACGGTGAACGGCACGATGCCGTCGGCGCGACGGCGCACCAGCCCGGCAAGGATGAGGCCGAACACGGTCTTCGGCGTGGCACCTGCTTGCGCGTCGGCGACGATGTCGGGGTGGGTCGGATTGAACTCGCCGGAAGCCGGATCGATGAAATAGCCGCCTTCGGTGATGGTCAGCGAGACGATCCGGATCGCCGGGTCGGCGAGCTGTTCGATGATCGCGGCGGCTTCGCCCGGCATCAGGAAATCGATCATGCCGCCGGTGACGCGGGCGCTCATATGGCCGGAGTCCTGCTCGACCACCGTGGTTAGCCAGTCCTGCTCCTCGAGCTTGGCGCGGCCGATCTTCTCGCCCGCGAAGACGCCGGCGCCGATCAGCGCCCAATCATGGCCAAGGCCCGCGTTGAACAGGTCGTCGAGATAGACGGCCTGGTGCGAGCGATGAAAGTTGCCGACGCCGAAATGTACGATGCCGGCCTTAAGCCCGGCGCGGTCATAGTTCGGACCGGAGACGTTCGGGGGGAGCTTGGCAAGGTTTGAGGAAGAGAGTTTAACGGTCATCTGCTTTACCCTTTGGCCGATACATGGCCTGACAATTCCCCCGATCCCTCGAGAGAAGGAGCGGCGGTGAGGGGCGGCATCTGCCTGCCAGCATTCTGCTGCCCCTCGCCTGCCCCGGCGGCGGCCTCTCCCCGGAGGCAGGGAGAGGCGCCTTCCCCCTCAACTCATCCCCGTCAACTCATCCATTGGCCGCCATCGACATTGTAGGTCTGGGCGACGATGTATTCGGCCTCTTCGCTGGCCAGGAACACGGCCATGCCGGCGAGGTCTTCCGGCCTGCCCATGCGCCCATATGGCACGCCCTCACCAACCAGCCGCTTCTTCTCGCCCTTCGGCCGGTTCTCGTATCTGGCGAACAGCGCATCGACCTGGTCCCACATGTCGCTGTCGACGACGCCGGGAGCGATGCCGTTGACGTTGATGCGGTGCTTGATCAGGTCGAGCCCGGCCGACTGGGTGAGCGAGATGACGGCGGCCTTGGTGGCGCAGTAGACCGCGACCAGCGGCTCGCCACGGCGGCCGGCCTGGCTTGCCATGTTGATGATCCGGCCGCCCTTGCCCCCGGCGATCATCGAACGGGCAGCCGCCTGCAGCATGAACAGCGTGCCGGCGACGTTGACCGAAAACAGCTTGTCGTAGCTCGCCCTGGTTATCTCGACGATCGGCGCGAGGTCGAAGATGGCGGCGTTGTTGATCAATATGTCGAGGCCGCCGGTCCTGGTCTCCACCGCTTTCACCGCCGCCTCGATGGAGGCCTGATCGGTGACGTCGAGCTTGACGGCGTAGGCCTTGTCGCCGATAGCGGCCGCCGTCCTTTCGGCGGCCGCCAGATCGATGTCGGCAACCGCCACTGTCGCACCCTCGCGCGCGTAGGCTTCGGCGAACGCCTTGCCGATGCCGCGCGCCGACCCGGTGATCAGCGCCGATTTGCCTTTGAGCCTCACCGGGCCATCGCCTTGCCGTCGGGCCCGAAGCGATGCAGCTTGGTCTGGTCCGGCGTCAGATAGATGGTGTCGCCATGATGGACGCCGAGCTCGCCGTCGGCGCGCACCGTCAAGGTGCCGACGCCGTCGGCCTGGACATGCAGGAAGGTGTCGGAGCCGAGATGCTCGGCGACGCCGACGGTCGCCTTCCAGTCGCCCGCCGTGGTCGAGATGTTCATGTGCTCGGGCCGGATGCCGATGGTCTTGGCGCTGTATTTCGCCGCCGGCGCGCCTTCGATCAGGTTCATCTTCGGCGAACCGATGAAGCCGGCGACGAACAGGTTCTTCGGCGTCTTGTAGAGCTCCATCGGCGAGCCGACCTGCTCGACATTGCCGGCGTTGAGCACGACGATCTTGTCGGCCATGGTCATGGCCTCGACCTGGTCGTGGGTGACGTAGATCATCGTCGTCTTGAGCTGATGATGCAGTTCGCTGATCTCCAGGCGCATGGTGCCGCGAAGTGCGGCGTCGAGGTTGGACAGCGGCTCGTCGAACAGGAACGCCGAAGGCTGGCGCACGATGGCGCGGCCAATGGCGACGCGCTGGCGCTGGCCGCCGGAGAGCTGGCCCGGACGACGCTCGAGGTAGTTGGTGAGGTTGAGCACCCGCGCGGCGTCCTTGACCTTCCTGTCGATGGTCGCCTGGTCCTCGCCCGCCATCTTCAGCGGGAAGGCGATGTTCTTGGCGACCGTCATGTGCGGATAGAGCGCATAGGACTGGAACACCATGGCCAGCTTGCGCTTGGCCGGCGCCTCGCCGGTGACGTCGCGGCCGTCGATGTTGATGGTGCCGCCGCTGGTGTCCTCCAGCCCGGCGATCAGCCTGAGCAGCGTGGACTTGCCGCAGCCCGACGGACCGACGAACACGACGAACTCGCCATCCTCGATGACCAGGTCGATGTTCGGAATGATCGTCGTCGACCCAAAGGATTTGGAGACGTTCTTGAGCGTGATGTTTCCCATGGTTTCCTCCCCGAGGGATTATTGTCCGTCGTCCGCCGCTTGCGGCGCCCTACTACTTCACCGCGCCGAATGTCAGGCCGCGCACCAGCTGCTTCTGGCTGAACCAGCCCATGATCAGGATCGGCGCGATCGCCAGCGTCGAGGCCGCCGACAGTTTGGCCCAGAACAGGCCTTGCGGGCTGGAGAAGGAGCTGATGAAGGCGGTCAGCGGCGCGGCCTCGGTGGTGGTCAGCCGGATCGTCCAGAAGGCTTCGTTCCAGGCCAGGATGATGTTCAAGAGCATGGTCGAGGCAATGCCCGGCACCGCCATCGGGGTGAGCACATAGACGATCTCGTTCCATAGCGAGGCGCCGTCCATGCGCGCCGCCTCCAGGATCTCGCCCGGGATTTCGCGGAAATAGGTGTAGAGCATCCAGACCACGATCGGCAGGTTGATCAGCATCAGCATGACCATCAGACCGACGCGGCTGTCGAGCAAGCCGGTGTCGCGGAAGATCAGGTAGATCGGGAACAGCACCGCGACCGCCGGCATCATCTTGGTGGACAGCATCCACATCAGGATGTCCTTGGTGCGCTTGGTCGGCGAGAAGGCCATCGACCAGGCCGCCGGGATGGCGATGATGAGCGCCAGGATGGTCGAGCCAACCGACAGGATCACCGAATTCAGGAAGAACTTGAAATAGCCGCTCTGCGCCTGGACCTCGGAATAGCTCTCGAACGTCCCCGAAGGGATCAGGGCGAAGCCCTGGATCGCCTCCTGCTCCGATTTGAACGAAGTGATGATCGTGTAAAGGATCGGGAAGAAGATCAGCAGGGCGACGATCCAGGCCGCCACCGTGGCGATCGTCTTGTGCTGGGTGGTGACTGCGCGTGCCATCTTATCCTCCCTTACTTATCGAGGTTCTTGCCGACTGCGCGCATGGCGAAGAAGGCGACGATATTGGCGAGAATGACGGCGATCACGCCACCGGCGGATGCCTGGCCGATTTTGAATTCGAGCAGCGCCTTCTGATAGACGAGGAAGGGCAGGTTGGTGGAGGCGTAGCCGGGGCCGCCATTGGTTGTGACCAGGATCTCGGCGTAGACCGAGAGCAGGAAGATCGTCTGGATCAGGATGACGACGGTGATGGCGCGCGACATGTGCGGCAGCGTCAGATAGATGAAGCGGCTAAGGAAGCCGGCGCCGTCCATCTCGGCCGCCTCCTTCTGCTCGCCGTCGAGCGACTGCAGCGAGGTCAACAGGATCAGCGTGGCGAAGGGCAGCCACTGCCAGGCGACGATGATGATAACGGCGGTCAGCGGATGCTGGCCGAACCAGTCGATCGGCTGGCCGCCGAAGAAGCGCGCAATATCGGCGAAGACGCCGTATTGCGGGTGCATGATCATGTTCTTCCAGACCAGCGCCGCTACCGGCGGCATGACGAAGAACGGCGAGATGACGAGGATGCGGACGATGCCTTGTCCCCACATCGGCTGGTCGATGAGCATCGCCAGGAGGATGCCGCCGACCACCGTGATCACCAGCACGCTGACGACGATGGTCAGCGTGTTGAGAATGGCCGCAAAGAATGCCGGGTTGGAGTAGAACAGCTTGTAGTTGGAGAACCAGACAAAACCGTCGCGGATCGGGTTCAGCGGATTGTATTGCAGGAACGAGAACCAGAGCGTGAAGGCCAGCGGCACGATCATCCAGACGAACAGTAGGATCACCGATGGCGCCATCATGAAGCGGGCAAGCGAACGGGTCTGCTGAGTAGCCATGACGGTCACCCTCCAAATGTCAGCCGGATTTTAGAGTTGCGTCACAATTTTCTTGATTGTGAAGGTGGCCGCCCGAACTGGGTTTCGGGCGGCCAATGCCGGTCATGATGCGCTACCGGCGTTCGGCACCGGGAGGAGCCTTACTTGATGTAGCCGCCCTCGGTCATCGCCGCGGTGGCTGCGTCCTGGGCCTGCTTCAGCGCGTCGTCGACGCTCGACTGGCCGGCGAGGGCCGCCGAGAACAGCTGGCCGACGGTGGTGCCGAGACCCTGGAACTCAGGAATGGCGACGAACTGCACGCCGACATAGGGCACCGGCTTGACCGTCGGATGCGTCGGGTCGGCCGCGTTGATGGAGTCCAGCGTCATCTTGGCGAAGGGCGCCGCCTTCTGGTACTCGGCGTTGTTGTAGAGCGAGGTGCGCGTTCCCGGCGGAACGTTGGCCCAGCCTTCCTTCGCCGCGACCAGATCGAGATAGCCCTTCGAGGTTGCCCAGGAGACGAACTTCTCGGCCGCTTCCGCCTTCTGCGTGCCGGCGGGAATTGCCAGCGACCATGCCCACAGCCAGTTGCCGCGCTTGCCCAGGCCATTGTCGGGCGCCAGCGCATAGCCGACCTTGTCGGCGACGGTGGAGTTCTTCGGGTCTGAGACGAAGGAGGCGGCGACGGTGGCGTCGATCCACATGCCGCACTTGCCCTGCTGGAACAGCGCCAGGTTCTCGTTGAAGCCGTTGGACGAGGCGCCCTCAGGACCGTCGGCCTTCATCAGGTCGACATAGAACTGCAGCGTGTTCTTCCATTCGGGCTGGTCGAACTGCGGCTTCCAGTTCTCGTCGAACCAGCGGGCGCCGAAGGAGTTCGACATGGCGGTCAGGAAGGCCATGTTCTCGCCCCAGCCGGCCTTGCCGCGCAGGCAGACGCCGTTCACGCCGTTGGCGCGGTCGGTCATCTTGTCGGCGGCCTGCTTGATGAAGTCCCAGGTCGGCGCATCGGGCATGGTCAGCCCGGCCTTCTCCATCAGGTCCTTGCGGTACATGACGAAGGAGCTCTCGCCGTAGAAGGGCGCGGCATAGAGCTTGCCGTCGACCGATAGACCGCCAGCGATAGCCGGGATGATGTCCTTTACGTCATAGTCGTCGCCGAGCTTGTCGAGCGGCAGCAGCCAGCTCTGCTTGGCCCAGATCGGAACCTCATAGGTGCCGATGGTCATGACGTCGTACTGGCCGCCCTTGGTGGCGATGTCGGTGGTGACGCGCTCGCGCAGCACGTTTTCTTCGAGCGTGACCCAGTTCAACTGGATGTCGGGGTTCTTCTTGGTGAAGTCGTCGGTCAGCTTCTGCATGCGGACCATATCGCCATTGTTGACGGTGGCGATGGTGATGGATTCGGCATGCGCGGCGAACGCAAGGGCGCTAGCCGACAACAGGCCCAAAGTGAGCGTGCGAAGTTTCATCAAATTCCTCCCATAAACCAAAGTGAGCATTTGCCTTGGCTGTGAGCAATTACTCACTTAGCGTGAATTATGTCAAGCCGGATTCGATGCTGCAGCGCAGAAAATGACCCATGCACCGCTGCGCGAAAGCTCACAGGCGGATGCGTTGAGAGGAGCCGGCAGAGTTTACCAGCGACGGTTTTTGGAGATCAGCCTATTGGCAGGCGATCTCGGCCAGGATCCAGTCGCGGAAGGCGCGGATTTTCGGCACGTTGCGGCGCGCCGACGGATAGACCAGCCAATAGGCATGGCCATCGTCGCCGACCAGATCGAAAGGCTGGATCAGCCGCCCGTCGGCAAGTTCGTTCTTGAACAGGGCCCTGGTGACGATCGCCACGCCCTGGCCGGCCATCGCGGCATTGGCCTCATAGGCTTGCGCGCCCATGCTGGTGCCGGGGCGATTGGCGAGCTCTTCGGCCGGGAGACCGGCGAGTGCGAACCACTCCTGCCACCAGATGTCGCCCGGATCGAGGATCGGGAGCTTGAGCAGGTCGGCCGGCTCCTTGACACCGCCGATACTTGCCGCAAGCTTGGGGCTGAGCACCGGGGTGAAATCGGCCCTGAACAGCATATGCGTTTCCACGCCCGGCCATTTGCCGCCGCCGGAACGGATGGCGATGTCGATATCTTCTCGGGCGAAATCGACGACACGGTTCGAGGTGTCGACACGCACGGCGAGCGAGGGATGCGCGACCTGGAAGGAGCCCAGATGCTGGGCCAGCCAATTCGAAGCGAAGGTGAGCAGGGTGGAGACGCAAAGCACGCCGTCGGCCCCCGCACGCGCGGCCGAATAGGCGCCGCTCAGCAGCGCAAAAGCCTCGCTGACGGCCGGCGCCAGGCGCTGACCGGGTTCGGTCAGTTCGATCTGCTTCGGCAGGCGGAGGAACAGCGGCGCGCCGATACGCTCTTCGAGCAGCTTGATCTGATAGCTGGCGGCCGCCTGCGTCATGCCAAGCTCTTCGGCGGCCTTGGTGAAGGAGAGGTGCCTGGCTACGGCCTCGAACACGCGGATCGCTTGCAGCGGCGGGAGCTGGGCAAACTGTCGGGCGGTGAGATCGGGCATAAGGCCTCTTTATGGGTCATGATCGACGTTTGATTGGAAGCATCTGCCAATCATCCCGATATTTGGGGTCGACGATCAACACAGTTCAAGCATAGCAAGGCTGACGATCATGACCACGATCCAGGAAAGACTTGTTTCTACCCCTGCGAATGGCTGGTTTTCCGTGCTGGCAAGGGAATTTTCGCGGTTGGCGCGCCGCAGGCGCAGCTATGTCGACGTCAGGGAATTGTCGCCCCATCTGCAGCGCGACATGGGTTTTCTTGATGGCAACGATCCCTGCGGACGCCACAAATAGACATCGCGATTTTATCGCCAATCAACTGGCCAGCAGCGCGGACGCCGTCCGCTCGTCGGTGATGAGGCCGTTGACCAGACGCCGGTTCACGGCGGCAAGGATGCCGGGCAATTTGCGCTCACCCATGGCGAGCGCGATGACCAGCGACCTTTCGCGCGACGGCAGCGCCGCTGAGGACACGCGGTCATTGGTTATGCCCTCGATCATGCGGCCCTCGCGGTCGAACACCCAGCCGACGATCTCGGCGATGCCGCCCGCTTTCTGCAGCGACTTCAACTCGCCCTCGGAAATGAAGCCGTCCTCGTAGAGCGGGGCCTTGGGGCCGAGATCGCCGATGCCGACGAAAGTGACGTCGGCTTCCGCCGCCAGCGCCAGCGTCGGCTGGATCATCGGCTGGCTGAGCAGCATGTCCCGCTCTTCCGGCGAGGAGGCGATGACCGGCAGCGGCATCGGGAAGGAGCGTGCCTTGACTCGATCGGCCATGGTAAAGATGACGTTGTAGAAGGCGGCCGAGCCATCCGGCGAGATGTTGCCAGTTAGCGACACCACCTTGTGCTGCGGGCATTCCATCGGCGGCAGCTGCTCGATCGCCGCCTTCAGCGTGCGCCCGGTGCCGATCGCCATGACCAGGGGTTCCGGGGAACGCAGCCGCCGCTCGATTTCCGCCGCCGCCGCCTCGGCGACGCCGATCGTCGTCGAGGACGAGGTGGGATCGCTCGGCACCACTTCGACCAGATCGAGCGCGAAGCGCGATTTGAGCCGCGCCGCGAGGTCGAGGCAATTGGCGATCGGGTGGTCGACACGCACCTTGATCAGCCCTTCCGAGACCGCCAGCGACACCAGCCGCTGCGCCGTCTGGCGGGAAATGCCAAGCGTCAAGGCGATCTGGTCCTGCGTGTTGCCGGCAACATAATACAGCCAGCCGGCGCGCGCCGCGTCGTCCAACCGGTTGCTGCCGCTGTCCTGCCGCGAATTCACTTCTGCCTCCCAAACCCGCCCAACAGGGCGCGGGTACCACTAGCTTACAGGGAATGTGCCAACGCGCAATTGCCTATCGACAGGGCAATTGCCTGCACTCCCGATGCGACCTGGAATGGGGACGGCGGCAAAGGAAGGCCTGCTTGACGGTTTATCTCGGCACGCAAACCGATTATGGGGATCGGCAAAGGAGCCTTGCATGACGCCGAAAGCGGTTTTCTGGGATATGGACGGGACGCTGGTCGACAGCGAGCCGTTGCACGAGGCGGCCCTGGTGGCGGCGCTGCGCAGCGTCGGCATCGCGCCGCCGATCAATCTGCACGAGCGTGTGCTGGGCGTCGCCGCCTGGCCGGTCTACGAAATGCTGCGCGCCGAATTCGGGCTCGACCTGCCGTTCGACGACTGGATCGTGCGCAAATACGATCACTACCTGCCGCTGGCCGAGACGCTGAAGCCGCGTCCAGGCGCGATCGAGATCTTCAACGAATTGCGCGAACGCGGTGTCGAGCAAGCGGTTGTCTCCAATTCCGACCGGCTGATCGTCGACGCCAATCTGCGCGCCGTCGGCCTGATCTACCCCGGCATGAAGACGATCAGCCGCAACGACGTGCGCGAAGGCAAGCCCTATCCCGAGCCGTTCCTGCGCGCCGCTCATCTGGCCGAGGTCGATCCGGCGCAATCCGTCGCGGTCGACGACAGCCTGACCGGCGCCATGGCCGGTCTTGCGGCGGGGATGCGCACGATGTTCTGGCCGGAAGCGCCGATGGCTGGGCCGCCGGGGGCGATCGTGATCGATAGTGCTGATGAACTGCGGACGCAATTAGGGCTCTAAGCGAACTCGCATACATCGGCGCCGCCCTTCATCCGCCTGCCGGCGCTTGTCCCCGTGAACGGGGAGAAGGGAGAATGGCGGCTCAGTTCCGGTAGACCGGTTCCTGCTCGTCGAGGATCGCCTTCAGCTCGGCGAGATGGCGTTCGGCCTGGCCGGGATAGTCGTTGGCTTCAGCCGCGGTCTTCTCGGCGATGGCGTCGGACAGGGTGCGCAGCGGACGGCCGGTCCACAGCGCCTTGATGTAGGTCTCGGCGGCGCGCTCGAAATAGAACATGCGGTTGAAGGTGTCGGCGACAGTGTCGCCGATGACCAGCACGCCGTGATTGCCCATGACCATGACCTTCACCTTGGGATCGGTCAGAAGCTGCGAGCAGCGCTCGCCCTCCTCCTCGAAGGCCAGCCCGCCATAGTGGGCGTCGACGACATGGCGGTTGAAGAAGGTGGCCGAGTTCTGGTCGATCGGCGGCAGGGTCGAGTCGGCCAGCGAGGCGAGCACGGTGGCGTGGATCGAATGCACATGCATGACGCAGCGCGCATGCGGCACGTTGCGATGGATGGCGCCGTGCAGGCCCCAGGCCGTCGGATCGGGCGCGTTGGGGCCGGAAAGCGTATCGGGATCGTTGGCGTCGATCAGCAGCAGGTCGCTCGCCTTGATGCGCGAGAAATGCACCTGGTTGGGGTTCATCAGGAATCTGGTGCCGTCGTCGTTGACGGCCAGCGAGAAATGGTTGGCCACCGCCTCATGCATGTTGAGCCGCGCCGTCCAGCGGAAGGCGCAGGCGAGGTCGACGCGCTCCTCATAGAAGGGCAGGTTGCTCAGCGGTTCCTTCTGCAGGCGGGCGATGCTCATCGAAAATCCTCCGGTTTGGCGACAATGCCGCTCTGAAGGCCAGCCAGCAACGGCAAACTCGTGGGTCAGGCCGCCGGGCGCGCCGACTGCAACCCGCCATGCTCGACGATGAACTCGATCACCTCCTTGAGGCCCTTGCCGCGCGACAGGTCGGTGAAGCCGAACGGCCGCTTGCCGCGCATACGGGCGGCATCGCTTTCCATCACGTCGAGCTTGACGTTCACATAGGGCGCCAGATCGCTCTTGTTGATGATCAGGAAATCGGAGCGGGTGATGGCCGGCCCGCCCTTTCTCGGGATCTCCTCGCCCTGGCAGACCGAGATGACATAGAGGGTGAGATCAGCAAGGTCCGGTGAAAAGGTGGCGGCGAGATTGTCGCCGCCGGATTCGATGAAGATGATGTCGAGGTCCGGAAATTTGCGGTTCAGTTCGGCGATCGCCTGCAGATTGATCGAGGCGTCCTCGCGGATAGCGGTGTGTGGGCACCCCCCCGTCTCGACGCCGACGATGCGCTCCTCCGGCAGCGCCTGCAGCCGGGCCAGCATCATGGCGTCTTCCCTGGTGTAGATGTCGTTGGTGACGACGGCGATGGAGAAGTCGTCGCGCAGCGCCTTGCAGAGCTTTTCGGTGAGCGTCGTCTTGCCGGAACCGACGGGACCGCCGATGCCGATGCGAAGGGGACCGTTGGCCTGGGTCATGCGGAAAACTCCGTGATGGCGAGGATTGCGAAGCCTGCCCCGATCAGCAGGCAGAGCGGCGAATAGTAGCTGACGTCGAGCCGCGCGAAAGGCTGTTCGGGCGCCAGCCGGCGCCACCATGGCGTGAAGCCGGCAATGCCGCGCCCGAGGAAAACCAGCGCGATGAGCAACGAGGTGGCGGCGAGGCCCGCCTTGGGAAAGGGCGAGGCAAAGACGCCCTCAAGCGCCAGCGGCCAAAGCGTCGCCAGGCCAAGACAGGCGGCAACGGCAAAGCTGGCGCCAGGCGACGGCATCTCGTCGACGCCGCGGAAGCCGACGACGGCACGTGCGCAGGATTTGGCATCCGTGCCCGGCCAGATGCCGCCAATGCCCCAATAGACATGCACCGCGGTGATAATGAGCAGGACAAGGGAAAGCGCGAAGGCGAGCACGATCATGAGCGGAACAACCGGGAATATTGGGTTTCGTGACGCATCGCCATGACGTCGGAAACGAAGGCGCAGCCACCGAGATCGTCGAGCGTGGAGGCGGCGGCGCGGGCGGCGGTGGTAAGCGCAAGCGGCTCAAAGCCGGCTAACAATGCGGTGGCGTCGACCTGGCCGACGACGCCGAGCCGGATCGCCGCCTGGACGAGGTTCGAGAAGAAGGTTTGCAGGAAGGGGGAGAGCGCGTCCGGCAGACCGATGCCATTGCAGCCGGCGACGGCGCCGACCGCGACGCAGTAGGGGCAATCGGCCGGCAGGCGCCCCAGCACAGGACTGGCCCAGGCCGATGCAGCCTTGAGGAAGGCAGCGCCCTGCAGCATGGTCTCGGCATGGCGCTCGCGCGAACCTGCCAAGGCCTCGGCGAGAGCGGCGATCTCGCCGAGGTCGCCACTATCGCGGGCGCACCGCCAGCTTTCGGCAAACAGCACGGCGTCGTTCCAGCCCGAACCCATCTCGACCAGCGTGTCCAGCCAGGCGGCAAGGCTTTGCCTGTCGGCGACCAGACCGTCCTGCACGGCGCGCTCGAGGCCATGGCTATAGGAGAAGCTGCCGACCGGAAAGGCCGGCGACAGCCACGCCATCAGCCGCAGCATGGCGATGCCGGGCTCAGTCATGGTGGTGGTGATGGTGGTCGTCATCATGCGAATGGGAATGACTGTGCGCGTGGCTGTGAGAATGCTCGCTATGCGCATGGGAGTGCGCTTCGGCATGGCTGTGCGCGTGACCATGATCATGGCTGCCATGGCCGGAATAGGCGCCGCGCACCGGCTTGAACGGCTCGGAGACCTCGCTCACCGTTGCGCCCAATCCCTCCAGCATCGCCTTGATGACATGGTCGCGCAGGATGAGGATGCGCTCCGCCTCGATCGCGGCGGCGAGGTGACGGTTGCCGATATGCCAGGCGAGTTCGGTGAGATGCACGGCATCGCGGGCTCGGATATCGTAGACGTCCTCGGGTGCTGCGACGATTTCGAGCTGGCGGCCGTCCTCCAGCACCAGCCGGTCGCCATTGTTCAGCGCCACCGGCTCCGGCAGGTCGACCAGCACCTTGTCACCGCTCTCCGTCTCGATGGCGCGGCGGCGCAGATGCCGCTCGTCATGGGCAAGCACGGCCCTGGCGTAGGGCGCGATCGCTCCGGCCTTGTCCGCTGCGAGAACGGAGATCGCGCGCGGGAATTTGGTGAAGTCGGTGTTGATGTTCAGTTTCATCTCATGGCTCCGCCATTAGCTTGCGCCCGCGCGCGGGCGGGACGCGACAGCACGCGCTCGAAATAGGCATTGACGCGTTCGGACTCGATCGGAAACCGGCCGGCGCGCGCCCAGCTGCCCATGTCGCCGAGCAGCACATCGACCGCGGAAAATCGGTCGCCGAGCGCGAAAGGCTTGTCGCCGAGCCGACGATCGAGCGCCTTGACCTCCGCAGCGAAATCGTGGGCGGCGGCGGGGCCGACATCGACGCGGACTTCCTTCGGCAGAATGAAGCGGTGGCGCAGCTTGTTCCACAGCGGCGCCTCGAATTCCGACTGGGCGAAATGCATCCAGGAATCCATCTCGGCGCGGCCGGCGAGACCCGGATTGGCGCCCATGCCTTTGTCGGCATGCTTTTCGGCAAGATAGACGCAGATCGCCGCGGAATCGGTGACCTTCAGATCGCCGTCGATCAGGATCGGCACCTTGCCGGAGGGGTTGAGCGCGTAAGCTTCGGGCGAGCGCAGCTTGACCTCGAGGAATTCATAGGGCTGCCCGAGCTCCTCGAGCATCCACAGGACGCGGCTGACCCGGGACCCGCGCGATCCGACGGCCTTGTACATGGCTCCAAACCTGCCTTTCCAACGAAGCGTAGCTCATCCAGTCCATCCGCCCAATGGCGCTCAGACGATGGTGTCGAAGAGCCGCAGGATGAACGATACCTGGTGAATGCGGATTCGCGGGAAGACGTCGTGCGGAGAGGCGATTTCGGTGGGATCAATAAGGTCAGTCATACCAGAGCCATAGCTTTCGGTGGCCCGCCGGAACTTCGACTTGCTCGGCCGGTAAATGATCCACATCGCCTTCCCAGGTTTCGGCCGGTTCAAACCCAGGCGGCAACCAGCCAATGACATCTTCTTCGGTGGCGCGTGTTGTGACAACGACCTTGTCTGAGAATGGCCATTCTCCGTCATCACACTGCACGATTACGATGCGAACGTCGTGAACTTCAGGCCTTTTTCGGATTGAGTGAAACGTAGCCAGAATTGTCTCATTGTCCGGCGCCTCCGGACTGTTGCAGAGCAATCCGGCTGCACCCTCAGCCCCGTCAAAATACTCTTCCAGTGTAACAAGCGGCATGGTGAAGGGGGCAACGCCACCGTTGTATTTTTGCAGCGCTCCCATCCTGGAAATCAACGCCAGCTTCTTCTGCTCATTCATGATGCGTCCGATATTTCGTGGGCACATCAAATCCTAAAACAGGAAATACCTTTGCGCCATCGGCAGCACGGTCGCCGGCTCGCAGGTCAGCAACTCGCCGTCGGCGCGCACCTCGTAGGTTTCCGGATCGACCTCGACGTGAGGCGTGGCGTCGTTGAGCACCATCGAGTGCTTGCCGATGCCGCCGCGCGTGTTTTCGACCGCGACCATCGCCTTGTCGACACCGAGCCTGCCTTGCAGGCCGGCGTCGAGCGCGGCCTTCGAGACGAAGGTCACCGAGGAGTTGGTCAGTGCCTTGCCGTAGGCGCCGAACATCGGCCGGTAATGCATCGGCTGCGGCGTCGGGATCGAGGCGTTTGGATCGCCCATCGGAGCGGCGGCGATCGAGCCGCCGACCAGCACCATCTCCGGCTTGACGCCGAAGAAGGCCGGGTTCCACAGCACCAGATCGGCGCGTTTTCCGACCGCCACCGAGCCGATCTCCCTCGACAGGCCATGCGCGATGGCCGGATTGACGGTGTATTTGGCGATGTAGCGGCGGACGCGGAAATTGTCGTTGTCGCCGGTCTCCTCAGGCAGCGCGCCGCGCTGGCGCTTCATCTTGTCTGCCGTCTGCCAGCAGCGGATCGCCACCTCGCCGACGCGGCCCATGGCCTGGCTGTCGGAGGAGATGATCGAGAAGGCGCCTATGTCGTGCAGGATGTCTTCGGCCGCGATGGTTTCCTTGCGGATGCGGCTTTCGGCGAAGGCGATGTCCTCGGGGATCGACGGCGACAGATGATGGCAGACCATCAGCATGTCGAGATGCTCGGCCAGCGTGTTCACCGTGTAAGGCCTTGTCGGATTGGTCGAGGACGGGATGACGTTAGGCAGGCCGCAGACCTTGATGATGTCGGGCGCATGGCCGCCGCCGGCGCCCTCGGTGTGGAAGGCGTGAATGGTGCGGCCCTTGATCGCTGCGACGGTGTTCTCGACGAAGCCGGACTCGTTCAGCGTGTCGGTGTGGATCATCACCTGCACGTCATAGGCGTCGGCGACCGACAGGCAGCAGTCGATCGCGGCCGGCGTCGTGCCCCAGTCCTCGTGCAGCTTCAGCGAACAGGCGCCGGCAAGCACCATCTCTTCCAGCCCTGGCGGCAGCGAGGCATTGCCCTTGCCGGACAGGCCGATGTTCATCGGGAAGGCGTCGAAGGACTGGATCATCCGCGCCATGTGCCACGGGCCCGGCGTGCAGGTGGTGGCCAAGGTGCCATGCGCCGGACCGGTGCCGCCGCCGAGCATGGTGGTGATGCCGCTCATCAGCGCTTCCTCGATCTGCTGCGGGCAGATGAAGTGGATATGCGCGTCGAAGCCGCCGGCGGTGAGGATCTTGCCCTCGCCGGCGATGATTTCGGTGCCGGGGCCGATGATGATGGTGACGCCGTCCTGCATGTCCGGATTGCCGGCCTTGCCGATCGCCGCGATGCGGCCGTCCCTGAGGCCGATGTCGGCCTTGAAGATGCCGGCGGAGGCGTCGATCACCAAGGCGTTGGTGATGACGGTGTCGACGGCGCCCTGCGCGCGCGACACCTGGCTCTGGCCCATGCCATCGCGGATCACCTTGCCGCCGCCGAATTTCACCTCCTCGCCGTGGAGGGTGAAATCCTTCTCGACCTCGATGATCAGCTCGGTGTCGGCAAGCCGCACCTTGTCGCCGACTGTCGGGCCGTACATCTGCGCATAGGCGGCGCGGGTAATTCTAGCCATCAGCACTTGCTCCCGAAAAGCGGCCCGATCGAAGGCGGGCTCCACATTGGCGCCACCCTATGGTCACGCAATGACCCGCTGGGCGACACCTTGTGTTCCCATTTGGCGGTTGAGGTGGGCGAGTCACCCCGAAACGACCGTTTGCCAAATCGATGGAAGGAAAATCCATGCGCAAAACGACACTTCTGGCGGCCGCCGCTGCCGCGATGCTGGCGAGTGCCGCCAGCGCCCAGCAGCAGCCTGCACCGCAGCCCGCGCCGACCGCTCCCACGGCGCCCAGCGCGCAGCCGGCCGTGCCGACGATCCAGAGCGTCAATATCGTCGACATCACCGAACTGCCCAAGGACACCCAGACGCAGGTCAACCAGGTGATCGCCGAGCGCGGTGAAGCCGGCCTGCAGAAACTGCGCAGCTCGATCGACGCGACGCCCAAGGTGAAGTCGGCGCTGGAAGCCAAGGGGCTCACCTCGGCGCAAGTGATCGCGGCCAGCATGAACACCGATGGTGCGCTGACCCTTATCACCAAGAAGGCGAGCTGACGCCGTGTCGTGGCGGGCCGGCACCTGGCCCGCCCATGGCATTAGAGAGGGAACCTTCGCCGGGCGGGAGTCGTTTCGTTCTTTTCGCGCTGCACCGCGTCCCGAAACGATCCCCCTCAGGAGCGAGCGATGGCGATCAACCCCTGTCCCGCTACAAGGCTGCAAAGTGCTGCCGCCATGGCGCTGCTGCTGGCAACGGCGCCCGTTGCCGGACTGAAGGCGCAAGGGCTCGAAAACAAGGAGACGGTCGACCGGATCGTCGGCTCCGAGGTCAAGCAAGAAGAGACCAAGACCACCGACGAGGCCGGCAAAGTCGCCACCGCGATCGACCGGACGCGCGAGAACATCGGCGCGGTGCGAAAGACCTCCAAGCTCGACAAGGTCGATATCGTGTTCCTCACCGACGCCGCGCGCAGCGAAGGCGGTCCGCCGCCGGTGATCGAGAGCAAGATCGAGCAGCATCGGGACGACATCGCGGAGCTGCGCAAGGAGATCGAAGCCAACGCGCTGCTGTTCAACGCCATCGATTCGCGGCGCGTGCAGGCAGAGGACGTCGTCGCCGTCGCCTTCGACGATCCGGGTAAGGTCGTCATTTATGCGGCGGCCAAGCCGCCGGGCTGAGCCGGAAGCGCGGAATGGACCGACAGCTCCAGGCGCCATCGGCCTCACAGCTTGCCCATCACCTTCTGCTGAAAACCGTAGACCTCGCGCTTGCCGCCGAGCGGCACCAGCGTGACGTCGCGCTCCTGCCCCGGCTCGAAGCGGATCGCCGTGCCGGCGGCAATGTCGAGGCGCATGCCCCTGGCGGCCTCGCGGTCGAATTTCAGCCCTTCATTGGTCTCGAAGAAATGATAGTGGCTGCCGACCTGGATCGGCCGGTCGCCGCTGTTGCCGACTTTCAGCGTCAGCGTCGGCAGGCCCTTGTTGAGCTCGATATCGCCTTTGGCGGTGATGACTTCGCCGGGGATCATCGCCAACCTCACAGGACGCCGAAGACGAGGCCGACGCCAACCGCCGCGCAAGCCGCGCCGGCGGCGCGGGCAAGGCTACGAAAGCGTGACCCGAGGCCGAGCGCGGCGGCGATGCCGGTGGCATGAAGCAGCGCGGTGGCGACGGCAAAACCTGCGATGTATTCCAGGCCGCCCGCGTTTTCGGGCACTTCAGTGCCATGGGCTTGGCCATGGAACAGCGCGAACAGGCCGATGATGGCGACACCGGCCGAGACAGGCAGGTCAACCGCAAGTGCCACCAGCAGGCCAAGCGCCACGACCGAGGCGAGAATGCCTGGCTCGACGAAGGGTACGGGCACCTGCATCATGCCGAGCGCGCCGCCCGCCAACATGACGCCGACGAAGGCCAGCGGCCATGCCCATATCGCCTTGCCGCCCTTGAGCACCGCCCAGAGGCCGACCGCGACCATCACGCTCATGTGGTCGAGGCCGGACAGCGGATGCATGAAGCCGGCGGCGAAGGACGAGGTCGTGCCGACTCCGACATGGGCATAGGCGGGCATCGCCGCCGCCAGCAGCATGACGGCAGTCAGCGTGGTGCGTTTCGTCGAAGTTGAGATCATCGATATGCCTTCTCTTATGCCTTCTCTGGGGACGGTCAGGCGGCCACGCGGGGGCCGCAGCCCTCGGCCTTGAGCACGCGTTTGGTGGAAGCAGGGTATTTCTTCAGCATGGGCGCCGGCCGGATCGGCCGCGCCGTAAAATTGCCGCCGCAGTTCGGGCAGACGCCGCCGAGCACGTTTCCGGCGCAATCGGCGCAGAAGGTGCATTCGAAGGTGCAGATCAATGCGTCCGTCGCCTCCGGCGGCAGGTCCCTGTCGCAGCATTCGCAGTTCGGGCGCAGCTCCAGCATCTTTTCCTCCTCAGCGTATCGGCTCGTGCACGGTCACCAGCTTGGTGCCGTCGGGAAACGTCGCCTCCACCTGCACGTCGTGGATCATCTCGGCGATGCCGTCCATCACCTGCGCGCGGGTGACGACATGGGCGCCGGCCTCCATCAGCTCGGCGACCGGGCGGCCGTCGCGGGCGCCTTCGACGACGAAGTCGGTGATTAAAGCGATCGCCTCCGGGTGGTTGAGCTTGACGCTGCGCTCCAGCCGCTTGCGCGCCACGATCGCCGCCATGGCGATGAGCAGCTTATCCTTTTCCCTCGGCGTCAGGTTCATGCGTCTTCCCGGATTGGCGTATTCAGCTTCAGAGTGACCATAATTTGGGCAGGCCGGCCCGTCCGTTGAGCAATTCGACAAGCGGAACCAGCCGCTTGCGGAGCCGGTAGCCGTCCTCGGCGAACAGCCTCGCAAGAAGCTTGCCAGATTGGTTGACGGTCCAGACGCTGGCGCCGCCGGCATCGCCGATGATGGCGCGCGCCGGATCGAGGAAAGCCTCCGCCTGCGGCGAGACCATCAGCAGCGTCGCGACCGCGGCGGCGCCGCCGCGGTCGCGACGCTGCTGATGGTCTCGCCGCAGGCG
>NZ_RZOJ01000720.1:0-1309 GCF_003998845.1 Mesorhizobium sp. M4A.F.Ca.ET.022.05.2.1
GAAAGCAGGTGCCGGAGAGCGCGACGGTCTTGCCCGGCAGCCATTCCAGCGTGCCGTGCGCGCCGACATGGATGAGGGCGTGGACCCCGAGCGATTTTTGCAGCCAGAGGCCGAAGGCGATCAGGTCGTGGCGCGGGGGCAAAGTGGGGTCATGGTAGTCGGCGCGGCGGTCGACTGAGCGGCCACGATCGGGGGCGAGTGCCACGGTGAGGTTACCGAAGGTTGCGGCGCGGAAGGGGAAGTGCTGTCTGCATGATGAAGGTTGGCGTTCTGTCGCGCCCCCCTCTGCCCTGCCGGACATCTCCCCCACTTGGGGGGAGATCATGCCGTCACCGCCACCTTCGCTAATCGCCGCCGTTGCAAGAGGAGAGCCGATGCCAGAACTGCCAATTTCCCCCTTAGTGGGGGAGATGTCCGGCAGGACAGAGGGGGGCGCCTCGCGCGAACCTGTCTCGTCTGATTTTCCCCAGGCAGCTTCGACGGCAGTCATTGCCTCAGTGGGCAACTCTTTCGACAAGTCTAGATAGTTCGTCAGCCCTAGCCCGCCACCACCCACCTCCAGCGCATCCAGCAACGCGCGCGGCGATTGCGGAATCGCGTCAACCGCATAGCCCTGTTCCTTCAGGTCGTGCAGCATCGCGAGCACGCTCGACGGCACGTCGAGGCCGACGGCATAGCCGGTACGGCCGGGCGCGCTCGGATAATCCGGTATCAGGATCGCCAGCTTGCGCTCGGCCCGCTCGGTCCGCCGCAAGCGAATGAACGCCGCGATGCGCTTGGCGACCTGCGCGACGCGATCGATCTCCGGCCGGTTGGCGAAGGCGCGGAAAGCTAGCGCCGGGTCGGTTTCGCTCTCGCCCTTGAACGAAATCGCGCCGGCCAGGATGCGGCCGTCGAGTTCCGGCAGCACGACATGCATGGCAAGGTCGGCGGGAGCCAGGCCGCGCTGGTTTTTCTCCCAGACCTGGCGGCGCGTGGTCGCGACGATGACCTGGAAGACCGGCACGCCGGCACGGTCGAACAGCGTCTCCGCGCCGGGCTCGGCGCCGGAGGCGAATGCGGTGGCGGTGACGATGGCGGCCGGGTTCAGTGAGGCGAGGGCGTTCTCGACGAAGGCCAGAGACGCCTGATCCTTGAGGCTCGAAACGAAGATCGGCACCGGCGCGATGCCTTGCGCGTGCAGTGCGTCGACCAGCGCATCGATCGGCGCGACATCGGCGGCGAGCAGCATCGAGCGGTAGAAGAGGATGGGGACGATGGGAGCGCCGTGTCCCTCCCCCTCGAGGGGAGGGTGGCCCGCAGGGCCGGG
>NZ_RZOJ01000721.1:0-1295 GCF_003998845.1 Mesorhizobium sp. M4A.F.Ca.ET.022.05.2.1
CCCGAGACGCGCTGGCCGAGCTTGTATTCGGTGACCGCGGCGCCGAAATCGGCGACCGTGCCGACGAACTCATGGCCCGTCACCATCGGCACCGGCACCGTCTTCTGCGCCCACTGGTCCCAATTGTAGATGTGCACGTCGGTGCCGCAGATCGCGGTCTTCCTGACCTTGATCAGCACGTCGTTGGGACCGATCTCCGGCACCGGCACCTCTTCCATCCAGATGCCCGGCTCGGCCTTGGCCTTAACCAGCGCCTTCATCATGTTGGACATTCTTTTGTTCCTTGAATCTCTTGATCCGGAATCGTTTTTCGGCGCTCAGGAAATCACGCCGAGCTCCCGTCCCACTGCGCCGAACGCCTCGACCGCGCGATCGATATCAGCGATGGAATGGGCGGCAGACATCTGGGTGCGGATGCGCGCCTGACCCTTCGGCACCACCGGGAAGGAGAAGCCGATGACGTAGATGCCGCGCTTCAGCATGCGCGCGGCCATCTCCTGTGCCAGAGCCGCATCGCCCAGCATCACCGGGATGATCGGATGGTCCGCGCCGGCGAGCGTAAAGCCGAGCTTGCCCATTTCGGAGCGGAACCGTTCCGCATTGGCATAGAGGCGCTCGCGCAAGGCGCCGCCATTGCGGATCATGTCGAACACCTTGATCGAGGCGCCGGCGATCGCTGGCATCAGCGTGTTGGAGAACAGATAGGGCCGCGAGCGCTGGCGCAGCCAGTCGACCACCTGGGCTTTGCCCGAGGTATAGCCGCCGGACGCGCCACCCAGCGCCTTGCCGAGCGTGCCGGTGATGATGTCCACCCTGCCTTCGACGCCGCAATGCTCGGCCGAACCGCGGCCATGTTTGCCGACGAAGCCGACCGCATGGCTGTCGTCGACCATCACCATGGCATCGTATTTCTCGGCCAGGTCGCAAACCCCCTGCAGGTTGGCGATGATGCCGTCCATCGAGAACACGCCGTCGGTGGCGATGAGCCGGAAGCGGCAATCTTTCGCCTCCTTCAGCCGGGCCTCGAGATCAGCCATGTCGTTGTTGACGTAGCGGAAGCGCTTGGCCTTCGACAGCCTGACGCCGTCGATGATCGAGGCATGGTTCAGCGCGTCGGAGATGATGGCGTCCTCCTCGCCGAGCAGCGTCTCGAACAGGCCGCCATTGGCGTCGAAGCAGGAGCCGTAGAGGATGGTGTCGTCCATGCCGAGGAAGGACGAGATCGTCGCCTCCAGCTGCTTGTGCTCCTCCTGCGTGCCGCAGATGAAGCGCACCGAGGCCATGCCGTAGCCGTA
>NZ_RZOJ01000722.1:0-1281 GCF_003998845.1 Mesorhizobium sp. M4A.F.Ca.ET.022.05.2.1
TCCCGGCGATCCTGTGGCTGGACGAGCGCGCCCGCCCGCAAGTGGCGCGGCTTTCGGCCGAGATCGGCCGCGAGGCGATCCGTGACTGGAGCGGCAAGCCGCCGGACCCGACGCCGGCGCTCTATGCGCTTGCCTGGCTTGCCGAACACCGGCCGCAGGCGCTCGGCCAGGCGGCGGCACTCGTCGACGTGCACGGGTTCTTCGTCCACCGGCTGACCGGACGGCTGGTGACCAGCACCGCGAGCGCCGATCCGCTCGGCCTGCTCGACATCAAGACCGGTACCTGGCATCCCCGCCTGGTCGAGGCCGCCGGGCTGCGGCCGGAGCATTTGCCGGAGCTGGTCGGGCCGGGAGAAATCTGCGGCGGCCTGAGCGAAAGCGCCGCCGATCTGACCGGCCTGCAGGCCGGCACGCCCATCATCGCCGGCGCCGGCGACGGCCAGGCGATGGGCCTCGGCATGGGCGTCTACGGTCCCGGCAAGAGCTACCTCTCGCTGGGCTCCGGCGTCGTCAGCGGCAACTATGCCGGCGCGGTCGCGACATCGGATGCGTTCCGCACGCTGGTCTCACCGACCGGCTCCGGCTTCATGCTGGAGACGGTGCTGCGCTCGGGCATGCAGCTGGTCGACTGGATCGTGCGCACCACCGGTGCACCCTCCGCCGCCATCCTGGAGAAGGCCGCGATGGAGGTGCCCGCAGGCAGCGACGGCCTGCTGGTCATGCCGTACTGGGCCGGCGTCATGAGCCCGTACTGGGATGGTGCTGCGCGCGGCGCCATTGTCGGCCTGTCGCTCGACCATGAGCCAAGACATCTCTTCCGCGCGGTGCTGGAAGGCATCGCCTTCGAGCAGGCGATCGCCACCGCTGCGATGGAGGAGCGGACCGGCAAGGCAGAGGCGATGATCGCGGCTGGCGGCGGCGCCAATTCGACGCTGCTGATGCGGATCATGGCGAGCGTGCTGGAACGGCCGCTCTCGGTTTCGCCGGTCAACGAGGCGGCCGCACTCGGCGCCGCCATGCTGGCGGCATCCGCCGTCGGATGGTTCGCTTCGCCGGAAGACGCGGCAATGGCAATGGCCGCGCCACCGGCAAGGCGCGTCGACCCGGTCGATGCGCTGGTGCCCGCTTATCGCGCGCGCAAGGCAATCTACCGCGACCTCTATCATGCGACGCGTGACATCCATGCACGGCTCGGCGCGGCCTGAGCCGGGCCGCAATCTTGTGTCTGGCGCAGCCGGTGTTAGGCTGCCGCGCGCGGCGGACGATTGCTCATGATTAGAG
>NZ_RZOJ01000723.1:0-1269 GCF_003998845.1 Mesorhizobium sp. M4A.F.Ca.ET.022.05.2.1
AGCAGGCGTGGCGCGCAGGATCTCCGGACGAAGCCACGGCGATCCGCGCACCGCCGACACGAGGGCCAAGGTCCGGGACGACTACCGTCCGTCGCGCGACGAAATCCTGCGCTACATCGCCGAGAACCCGGACCGTTCCGGCAAGCGCGAAATCGCCAAGGCGTTCGCGCTGCGCGGCGAGGACCGCATCTGGCTGAAGGATCTGTTGCGCGACCTGCAGGACGAGGGCCTGCTGACCAGGGAACGCAAGCGGCTCGCCCGCTCCGGCGCCCTGCCCCATGTCTCCGTGCTCGACATATTTGGCCGCGACAGCGATGGCGTGCTCCTGGCGCACCCGAGCGAGTATAGCGGCGCCGGCTCGCCGCCGGTCATCTCCATCCGCGTTTCGCGCGGAAGCAGCGGCCCCACGCCGGGCATAGGCGACCGGGTGCTCGCCAAGACCTTCCCGACCGACGATCCATCCGGCCCTGCCTACACCGGGCGGGTGATGAAGATCTTCGAGAGGCGCAGCGATGCCGTGCTCGGCGTCTTTCGCGTTCTGAAGGACGGCACGTTCCGCATCGAACCGGTGGAGCGGCGCCAGCCCGAACTGATCGTCGACAAGGAATTCCAGAACGGCGCCAGGAACGGCGACCTGGTGGAGGTCGAGCCCGCGCGCGCCTCCCGCTACGGGCTGCCGAGGGCCAAGGTGCTCAACGTTCTGGGCTCGCTGACCAGCGAGAAGGCGGTCTCGATGATCGCCATCCACGCGCATGACATCCCGCACATCTTCCCGGCCGACGTCTTCGCCGAAGCCGAGGCGGTGAAGCCCGCGACGCTTGCCGGCCGCGAGGACTGGCGCGACCTGCCGCTGATCACCATCGATCCGGCCGACGCCAAGGACCATGACGACGCGGTGTTCGCGACGCCTGACCCGGACGAGAAGAACCCCGGCGGCGTGCTGGTCACGGTGGCGATCGCCGATGTCGCGGCCTACGTCCGCTACGGCAGCGCGCTCGATCGCGAGGCTCTGAAGCGCGGCAATTCGGTCTATTTCCCGGATCGCGTCGTGCCGATGCTGCCGGAGCGCATCTCCAACGACCTCTGTTCGCTGCGCGAAGGCCAGGACCGGCCGGGGCTCGCCGTGCGCATGACCTTCTCCGCCGACGGTCGCAAGCTTCGCCACTCCTTCCACCGGATCATGATGAAGTCGGCGGCCAAGCTCGCCTATACGCAGGCGCAGGCGGCCATAGACGGCATGCCGGACGACAAGACCGGGCCGATTCTCGC
>NZ_RZOJ01000724.1:0-1241 GCF_003998845.1 Mesorhizobium sp. M4A.F.Ca.ET.022.05.2.1
GTTGAAGGCCGTCGGCAAGAGCAAGAAGTGACGGCAGGGTCAGTCATCGTCCCCGGCGCCGTTTATGGCGTCGTCGGCGCGCTGGCCGCCTTTCCGCTGAGGCTGGCCGCGCGCGAGGTCGAGCGCCGCCATGCCGAGCTGAGGCGCGGCGTCACCCGCCGCACCAGCCATGCCGTGTTCGGCCGCACGCTGCTGGCGAAAGCCGCGATGAGCAGGACAGGCGATGCCGACATCGAACGGCGCGCGAAGGCCGAGCGCGCCGCCGGCCGCGCGCTGATCAGCGAGAACGGTTTCCTGCGCCTGCTCGGCCTGATGAAGGCGCCGGAGGCGTCGTCGCTGTCGAGGCAATCGCTGATCGACCAGTCGCGACTTGCCGGCGACGATCTCGACCTGCTGTCGCTGTTCGACGCCTTCGAGCACGATGCCGAGCCTTATTCCTTCCGCGACCTCATCCTCGCCAGAAAGTATGCCGGGCTGATCGCCAGCGGCGCCAACTGGGGCGCGATCGCGCGCTCCGTGCATCGCTCCGGCCCGGTCGCCTCGCTCACCGCCAAGTCGCTCAATCTCGGCTCGCAGCACGGCCGCCCCGACGCGATCTATCTCGACGATGGTGCGAGCGAGCTCGACGGTCAGTTGCTGTTCGATCTGGGTTCACCAAATTCGGGAATGGCTGGAGACGACACGCTGGAGGAACTGTTCGCCGAGGCGGAAGGCGCGGAAGAGGAGGGGCGTCACGACGATGCGGCAGCGCTTTACCAGCGTTGCCTCGCGATCGACGCCAAGGATGCGATTGCCGCCTTCAACCGCGCCAACTGCCTGCGCGGCGCCGGCCGCGTGGCGGAAGCCGCGCACGACTATGCGCGTGCGATCAAGCTCGATCCCGGCTTCGTCGAAGCCTGGTTCAACCTCGCCGGCCTGATGAGCGACGAGGGCAAGGTGGCCTCCGCCCGCCGCCACCTGCAGAAGGCGATCGCACTCGACAAGACCTATGCCGACCCGGTGTTCAACCTTGCGCGGTTGGAATTCGATGGGGGGAATATGGCCGAGGCCCGCCGGCTGTGGGTGCGCTATCTGGAACTCGATGCTGAATCCGAATGGGCGAGGTTGGCGCAGAAGGGGATACAGTTCGTCGATTTGCATATGGCGCGCACGGCGGGGTGAGCGCCTCTCCTTCTCCCCTTGTGGGAGAAGGTGGATAGGCGCGTCAGCGCCGAGACGGATGAGGGGTGTTGGAAGGAATG
>NZ_RZOJ01000725.1:0-1240 GCF_003998845.1 Mesorhizobium sp. M4A.F.Ca.ET.022.05.2.1
AGGCAGCGCCTATCAACCCGTGAGGCGCTGAGGAGATCGTGCATGGCCGGGCTTTATCTCGAAGAGTTCGTCGTCGGCCACGTCTTCCGCCACACGCTGCGCAAGACCGTCACCGAGAGCGACAACATGCTGTTTTCGGTGATGACGCTGAACCCGCAGCCGCTGCACATCGACTTCGACTTCGCCGCCAGGAGCGAATGGGGCAGACCGCTGGTCAACTCGCTGTTCACGCTCGGCCTGATGATCGGCATTTCGGTCAACGACATCACCGTCGGCACCACTGTCGCCAATCTCGGCATGAAGGAAACCGTGTTCCCGCACCCGGTCTTCCATGGCGACACCATCCGTGTCGAGACCACGGTGATTTCGGTGCGCGAGTCCAAATCGAAGGCTGACCGCGGCATTGTCGAGTTCGAACACCGCGCCTACAACCAGCATGATGTTCTCGTCGCCAAATGCACGAGGCAGGCGATGATGCTGAAGAAGGCAGGCTGATGCGCTCGCTGCTTTTCGTTCCGGGCGATTCCGAAAGGAAGCTCGAAAAGGGGTTTGCCGCCGGCGCCGACGTGGTCATCGTCGACCTCGAGGATTCCGTCGCGGCGGGCAACAAACGGTTGGCGCGCGACATCGCCGCGCGTTTCATCGCCGGACACAGGAACCAGACGGCATCCGTGATCTATGTGCGCGTCAACGATCTGTCGACGGGGCTCACCGACGACGATCTGACGGCGCTTGTTGCAGCCGCGCCGGACGGCATCATGCTGCCGAAGTCGAACAGCGGCCAGGATGTCCAGCAGCTCTCGGCCAAGCTCAGGGTGCACGAGGCTGAAAACGGCCTGCCTGACGGCGCGATCAGGATCCTGCCGATCATCACCGAAACACCGGCGGGCGTGCTGACGGCCGCAACCTATGCCGGCGCCAGCGCGCGGCTTGCCGGCCTCACCTGGGGCGCCGAGGATCTGTCGGCCGCGATCGGCGCCCGCGCCGCGCGCGATGAGAGCGGCCGCTATACCGACGTCTTCCGCCTTGCCCGCGCCATGACAATCCTTGCGGCCAGTGCGGCGGAAGTCGCGGCGATCGACACCGTTTTTCCGGATTTCCGCGACATGGAAGCTTTCGGAGCCGAGTGCCGCGAGGCCGAGCGCGACGGTTTCACCGGCAAGATGGCCATCCACCCGGCGCAGGTGCCGGTCATCAACGCCGCCTTCACGCCGTCGGCGGAAGCCGTGCGACACTCCCA
>NZ_RZOJ01000726.1:0-1237 GCF_003998845.1 Mesorhizobium sp. M4A.F.Ca.ET.022.05.2.1
GTCGAAAAGCGGCATGAAGCCGGCGGTGATCTGGTGCGTCGCTGCCATGCCTATTCGTCCTCCAGCGGCCCGAGCAGTCCGGCGGCGGTCACCAGGCTCTGGGCGATGTCGCTGATCTTGCGGTTCTGGTTCATCGCCGTCTTGCGCAGCAGCGTGTAGGCCGCCTCCTCGCTGAGACCCCGCGATTTCATCAATATGCCTTTGGCGCGATCGATGACCTTGCGGCTCTCCAGCTCGCTGCGGGCCTCCTCCAGTTCGCGCGCCATGCGCGAGAAGGCGTTGAAGCGGCTCACCGCCATGTCGAGGATCGGCTTGACCCGCTCTTGCCTGAGACCGTCGACGACATAGGCCGACACGCCGGCATCGACCGCCGCCTCGATCGAGGCCTGGTCGGAACGGTCGACGAACATGGCGATCGGCCTCTTCACCGCGCGCGACAGCTGGAACATGTTTTCGAGCATGTCGCGGTTGGGGTTTTCGAGATCGATGACGATGACGTCCGGTTCGATCTCGGCAATGCGCCGCGCGATGCCGGCGACATCATGGATGACCGTCACCCGCTCATGCCCGGCCTCCCGCAGCCCGGCCTCAATAATCGAGGCGCGGATGCGGTTTTCGTCGATCACAAGAACGGCGAGCGAGGAACGGACCATCGCTCCAATATGTCGAAGCGGGGGGATTGTGCAATGCGGGATGGCGAGCCGCCATGCCTTGGCAGGCCTATGGAGGCGGACGCTGGAAATGGACAGCTGTGATTTTGGAGGCATCGAAACAAACGTTTCGCGTGGTTTTTTGTTAGCCGCATCTACAAGTTGCGTGCGCCGATCGAACTCCCCTTGCGCGCGCAGATAGGTCGCGCCATGAGTGCTTTGGGGGAAATCTCAAATGAAGCTGAGCGTTGGTGGCCGCTATTTCTGTTTTCTGGCTGCGCGTCGGTAGTGCGCGGAGCTACAGAGAAGTCTCTGTAAATTCAGAACCGTCGGACGCGGGGATAAGAACGTCTGTAGGGCATTCATGCCCCCTTTTCTCCGTGCACCGTCGAAGTAAGTCGAAAAGAAGGTTTTGCGGCCTTTGAATGGGCAGCAATAGGATCGAATCGAACCTTCCTTTCGACTGTTGTTGTTCGCGGACGACGCCTTAGTTCGCTATAGCCACGATAAATCGCTTCGCTAACGCGTCGCTAGCGAAGCGCCCGATCTCTTCGTAATCGGGGCGATCTTCTGCAATATCTGGAGAC
>NZ_RZOJ01000727.1:0-1237 GCF_003998845.1 Mesorhizobium sp. M4A.F.Ca.ET.022.05.2.1
GTGTCACCGCGGCCTTTGCCGCGGCCGCCGATTTCGAACTGCCGCTGACGCTGCGCGGCGTGTCGTCCTCGCTGGTGTTCACGACCGGCCATGACCTTAAGGGCAATTCGCTGCCCGACTGGGCCAAGCTCGCCATTTCCGGCGCCACCGTCGCCGTCTATATGGGCCGCTCGGTCGCGGCTGAAGTCGCCGGCCGACTGATCGAGGCGGGCCTGTCGCCCGACACCGCGGTCGCCGTGGTCGAGAACGCCAGCCTCGGCAACCGCCGCCGCTTCCACGGCACGCTGGCCGACCTGCCTTCGCTGGAGGCCCGCGCCGATCTCGCCGGTCCGGTGATGACCATCATCGGCGACGCGGTCGCCGGCGCCAATTTCGAACGTTCCGAGCCGCTCGCGGCACACAGGCATGAAGATATGGCCAGCGCAGCGGCCGAAGGAGTTGAACAATGAAGGTTCTGACCGCGAACAGGCTCACCGACGGCATCGCCGTCTGGTACGCCGATGGCGGCTGGGCGGAAACGGTCGGCGGCGCCGACCTCGCCCATGACAAGGCGGCGGAGGACCGGCTGGAAGCGATCGGCGCGGCGGCCTACGCCAGCAACGAGGTGGTCGACGTCAACTTGATCGACGTCACGATGGTCGACGGGTTGGTCGAGCCGGTGCGGCTGCGCGAAAAGATCCGCGCCGCCGGGCCGACCATCCGCGAAGATCTTGGCAAGCAGGCAAGCCCGCAACCCGTGCGGGCGGCATAGACCAAACAGGCAATGCGGGCGGACGCGCCCTGAAAGACGAAGCATGTACCGTTACGATGAGTTCGACCACGATTTCGTTCAGGCCCGCGTCGCCGAGTTCAGCGACCAGGTGCAACGCCGGCTTGCCGGTGAGATCACCGAGGACCAGTTCCGGCCGCTCCGGCTGATGAACGGCGTCTATCTGCAGCTGCATGCCTATATGCTGCGCATCGCGGTGCCCTATGGCACGCTGAACAGCAAGCAGCTGCGCATGCTCGGCCACATCGCGCGCAAATACGACAAGGGCTACGGTCATTTCACGACGCGCCAGAACATACAGTTCAACTGGCCGGCGCTCTCCGACATTCCCGCGATCCTGGCCGATCTCGCCAGCGTCGAGATGCACGCCATCCAGACCAGCGGCAATTGCATCCGCAACGTCACCGCCGATCATTTCGCCGGTGCCGCCGCCGACGAGGTTGCCGATCCGCGCCCCTATGCCGAGAT